>NZ_UBIZ01000506.1:0-72617 GCF_900465275.1 Parafrankia sp. Ea1.12
GGGCGAGCTCGGCGATCAGCGCGTCGCTCATCCCGACTGTCACCGCCGCGCGGGACGAGTCGGTCCGGCTCCGCCCCGGTTCGGGGTGCAGCGAGGGCAGACCAACGAGGTGGCGCTGGCCGTTGGCGTCGGTGCGCGGCCGGGGAGCCGACGCGGCGGAGCGGGTCGCCTGGTACTCCTCGACGACGCTCTGCCGCTCCCGGCGGGCCCGCGCCGCCGCGCTGTCCCGCCGCGTCCTGTTGGTGCCTCTTCGGTGGCCTCTTCTACCCGGAACTTCTCCTGGGGTCGTGGAGCGTCCGCGCCGTCCGCCGGACTGCCCGAGGCCCGCTGCATCCCACCGGCCCGCGCTGCCGCTGCCGGAGCGGGTGGTACGCCCGGTGGCCCTCCCGGCCACGCCGCGCCGGCGGCGGACCCGCCCGAACACGGTGAGGGCCGTCGCGACGACCGTGACGGCGAGGGCCGTCCAGGTGACGGCGCCCACGTCTCCGGCGTCGCCGGTGGTGGCCCGCCCGGGCGGGTTGCCGCCGTCCTGTCCGGCGCCGCGGCTGTCGGCGCGCCCGGCGCGCTCGCCGGTGTCACCCGGTGCGGCGCCGGGGGCCACGGCCCCACCGGCGGTGGTCGGGTCGCCTGGTGTCACGTCGGAGGGCCCGGCGAGCCGACCCACCGGGCGGACGTCGGCCGCGTGCGCGAAGCCCCAGTCGAGCAGCGCCCGCGCGTCCGTCCCGTAGGCCGGCGCCGTGCGCAGTAGCGAGACGATGAGCGTCCGGTCGTTCCTGGTCGCCGCGCCGACGAACGTCGCCCCGGCGGCGACCGTGTAGCCGTTCTTGATGCCGATGGTGCCCTCGTAGCTGCCGATGAGGGTGTTGTGGTTCGCGATCTCGAAGCGTTCGTCGCCGCGGCCCGGCAGCGAGGCACGCGGGATGGTCAGGTAGCCGCGCACGATGGGGTCGTTGAGCGCTGCCCGCCCGATCACCGCCAGGTCGTGGGCCGTCGTGTGCTGACCGGGGGCGTCGAGACCGGTGGGATCGCCCGCGACGGTCTCCGACGCGCCGAGCGAGGCCGCGAGCCGGTTCATCCGGTCCAGTACGGCCTCCCGGCCGCCGGCCGCCTCCACCAGCGCGACCGTGGCGTCGTTGCCGCTCGCGATCAGCATCGCCGTCGCGAGGTCGCGCACGGTGTAGCGGACGCCGGGGACGAGCCCGACCCGGGTGCCGTCCACCTGGGCGGCCTGGTCGCTGATAGTCACCTCACGGTCTGGCGGGAGCCCGGGGAGCACGGTCAGCGCGGTGAGCATCTTCATCGTGCTCGCCGGCAGGTCCGGGAGGTGCGCGTTGTGCGCCGCGAGGATCGCGCCGCTGCCGGCGTCCGCGACGAGCCACGCCTCGGCGGTGATGCCGGCCGGCGGTGGCACGGTGGTCTCCGCGGCGTCTGTGGCCTCCGCGGTGTCCGCCTGGTCGGTGGCGCCCGCCGTGCCAGTTGTGCCTGCTGTGCTGGTAGTACCGGCGGACATGCCCGCCGCCGTTCCGCCGGCGCTCGCCGGGCCGGCCTCGTCCGCGGTGGACGATGTCGTACCGGCGGACGCCGTCCCGGACGCCCCGGTCGCCGTCGAGGCCGCGGCGAGCGGCTCGACGGCGAGGGCACCGGCCGGGAGCGTGCCGGCGGTCAGCGGGCGGGCGGGCGGCCTCCTGGCAGGCAGCGGATCGCCCCCGGCCATGGCAGCTGACGGTGGTGCGGTGCCCAGAACGAGGACCAGGGCCGAGGCCAGCCCCACCGCGGCGCTCACCACCCGGCGGAAACGCTCGGGCGGATCGGTACGTCGTGGATCGGTACGTCGCGGATCGGGGTGGTGCGGGTCGGGCGGGGTGAGACCCTCCCGAGCGTCCTCATCGGTGCGGCGCTCGAGCGGGCCGGATCGGGGTCGACGCGTCCGGCCGGCATGCACCTACCGAACGTTACCGGTCGATCTTCATCCGGTGAGTTTGTCGTGTCACGTGTCTCGGATTCGTGCTCGCGTCGGTCGGATGGGTACCTTTCGTCCGGCCCGCGAACCACTTCGCGCCGGGACGAGAAGATGGCCCTGTGTGGCTGCCCCGTCCGGGGAGAGCGCGCCCGGCGCCGGGACGACGACCAGAGCCGGCTCCGGGACGGTCGCGGTGTCCTGACCCGCGTGATCCGCCGGCGCATCCGCCGACGCCGTCGGGTGTGCGTGTGCGGGCTCGTCCACTGTCAGTGTCGCGACTGTTGACGTACCGGGTACGGACGGCCAGGCCACGCCGCCGCGCGCGGGGCGCTGCGCCGACCCGTTCGGGGTGGCCGCGAGGGGGTGCGCCGCCGGTGCCGTGGGCTGGAGCACCATGCGGAGCAACGCCTCGATGTCACCACGCAGTGACTCGAGCTGGTTCGTCAGCTCACCGCGCACGTACTGCCGTGTGGCGGCGTCGCTCTGGGCGAGGCGCAGCGCCGCCACCTCGCGGGCCAGGAACTCGGTGTCCTCACGCATCCGGATGGCCGCCGCCCGGTCCTCCGCGAGCGAGGCACGGTCCCGGTCGTCCTGCCGGTTCTGCGCGAGGAGGATCAGCGGGGCGGCGTAGGCCGCCTGGGTCGAGAACGCCAGGTTCAGCAGAATGAACGGGTAGGGATCCCAGCGCATGAGCGGCAATGCGATGTTGAGTGCGATCCAGACGATCACCACACAGGTCTGGATGGCCAGGTAGCGGCCGGTACCGAGGAAGCGCGCGATGGTCTCGGCGCCGCGGCTGATCGTCTCGCGGTCCACCCGGCCCGCGATCAGTGGAGATCGGCCGGCGACCGGGATGTCGAGCCGGTCCGATCCGGTTCCCCGGCGTGCCGCGAGACGGCTGGCGGTGTTGATGCTCATAGGAGGTCCCCTCCGCGCTCGGCCGTCGCGAACGGACGGAGCCGATACGCACTTCAGAGCAGGCTGCGCGGGAGAAATCCCATCGCGGCCCGGGTCGACACGTCGCTGATCGACCGCACCTGCCGGAAAGGAACCCGGGAGATCACCTGACCCCGGGCGTCATGGACGCGGGCTGGACTGACTGGCCGTGCCGGCCGCCACGAGGAGGGGCGGCCGCGCCGACGGAACCATCCGCCGCGGACCGATCGTCAGCCGGCGTCCACCAGCAGGAAGCGGCTGTTACTGGAGCACCCGCCAGGACTCACAGCGGCCACCTCCTCTGGTCGGCCTCCGTAGAGGATCCAAATGTTGTTGTCAAGGATAGCCGCCCCTTGCGATTGTTCCGCTATGGGGTCGTCCGTGACCTGTGTCGCGCCGCCGTCACATGCTGTCGTGCCGCCGGTGATCTCGCCTGGTAGCCGGCCCCGCGGGCGGTTCCCGCCGCGTGGGTCGGGTAGTGGATGGCGGGATCACCAGACCGCGCGGACTCCTCTCGAAACGGATCACTCATGCTGGCTTTCGGTTGCGCCTACTGTGGCCAGCTTGTGTTCTTCGAGAACTCGACGTGTCCGCGCTGCGGGTCGGCGCTGGGGGTGGCACCATCCGCGCGACGCCTGATCACCCTCGTCGACGCCGGCGACGGACTGTTCCGGGAGCGGCCCGCGGTGGCCGACGAGGCGGCGGCTCTCGCCGCCGAGATCACCGCGCCCGCCGGGGCCCCTGGAGCCGGGATCCCTGGAGGAGATCGGTCCGTCCCGGCCGAGCCACAGCAGCCACGGTACCGGCGGTGCGGCAACATGGAACTCGCCGGCTGCAACTGGCTCGTCGAGCTTGCCCCTGGCGCGGCCGGGCCGCCACCCGGGCAACTGTGCGCCTCCTGCCGGCTCACCCGCACCCGCCCCAACGACGCGGACACGTCCGCCGCCGAGCTGTTCGTGCGGGCCGAGGCGGCCAAGCGACGCCTGGTCTTCCAGCTCCTCGACCTCGGGCTGCCGGTCGTCTCCTACGCCGACGACCCCCGCGGGGGACTGGCGTTCGACCTACTCAGCAGCACCTACGAGAACGTCGTGACGGGCCACGGTGACGGGGTGATCACCCTGGATCTCGCCGAATCCGACGACGCGCACCGGGAGAGCGTCCGCGCGCGCCTCGGCGAGCCGTACCGGACGCTGCTCGGCCACTTCCGGCACGAGACGGGCCACTACTACTGGCCCAGGCTCGTCGGGGCAGACCCGGCCGTGACCGGACGATTCCGCCAGCTCTTCGGCGACGACCGCGCCGACTACGGTGAATCCCTCGAACGCCACTACAAGGAGGGGGCGCCGGGGGCCTGGAGCGAGTGGTACGTCAGCGCCTACGCCACGATGCACCCGTGGGAGGACTGGGCCGAGACCTTCGCCCACTACCTGCACATCATGGACGCCCTGCAGACCGCCGCCGAGTACGGCCTGCGCACCGACGGCCCGGACCCGAGGCGCTTCGGTGTCGACCTGGAACGCTTCGTCGCCCGGCCGGCGCCCCTGCCGCCCGCCGCCCGCCGCGCCACGGCCGGCTTCGACGAGATCGCGGCCCAGTGGCTCCCGCTCACCTACGCCCTCAACGCGGTCAACCGCAGCATGGGCTTCGATGATCTCTACCCGTTCGTCCTGACGTCCACCGTGCTGGACAAGCTGAGCTTCGTCCACGACCTCGCGACGGCCCGCGCCACGCGGTGACGGCCGCGCCGTCGTTACAGCCACATGGACGTGACGGCCCTCGTCGGCGGGCCGGCCACCGCGGTGACACTCGGGTCAGCGGCTGGCCCGGCCGGCGGCGTCGGCTGCCAGGATCGCGTCGACGATCATCGGCGGGTCGAGGTCGAAGGGCTCGTTGTGGGCTGTCTCCCCGTCGGCGAGCGCCCGGACGGCGATGCCGCGCAGCAGCTCGATCGGCGGATCCGCCAGCCCCACCTGGGCGAGTGTGCGCGGCAGCCCCACCCCGCCGCAGAACGCGAGCACCTCGGCCAGCTCCTCCTCCGGCCGTCCCTCGACCACGAGCTGGACGATCAGCCCGAACGCGACCTTCTCGCCGTGCAGATACCGGTGGGTCTCCGCGGCCACGGTCAGGCCGTTGTGCACCGAGTGCGCCACGGCCAGCCCACCCGACTCGAAGCCCAGCCCCGACAGCAGCGTGTTCGCCTCGACGACCCGCTCCAGCGCCGGTGTCACCGCGCCGGCGCGCACCGCGCGGATCGCCGCCGCCGCGTCGTCGAACAGGATGCGTCGGCACAGCTCGGCCAGCGCGCCGGCCGTCGCCGTCTGCGCGCCGTCGAGCTGGTTGGCGCGCCGGGCCTCGCCGACGGTACGGGCCTCGTACCAGGTGGCGAGCGCGTCGCCGATCCCGGCGACCAGCAGGCGGGCCGGCGCCGCGGCGACCGCGGTGGTGTCGACCAGGACCAGATCCGGGTTGCGTGGGTAGAACAGGTACCGCTCGAACGCCCCGTCCTGGGAGTACACGACGGACAGCGCGCTGCACGGTGCGTCGCTGGACGCGGTCGTCGGGCAGGTCACCACCGGCACGTCGAGCGCGGCGGCCGCCGCGCGGGCGGTGTCGAGCACCTTCCCGCCACCGGCACCGACGATCACCGTCGCCTCCGGGTCACGCGCCGCCGAGACGACCCGGTCGATCTCCTGGTCGCTGCACTCGCCGCCGAACAGGTGCACGGAGTAGGGGATGCCCGCGCCGTCCAGGCTCGTCCGCCAGGTGTCCTCGAGCAGGCGCAGCGGGGCCCCGCTCGTCACGATGACCGCCGGGCCGGTCAGGCCGAGGCGGGCCATTTCCGGCCCGAGCGCGGCGGTGGCATCCCGACCCTGGACATATCGACCCGGCGACCCGAACACGGCGAGCATGGACGATTACGGTAGCGGTTCCGCCGGGCTGCGCCAGCATGTCCGCTCCCCGGTGCGCGATCGAAACGCCGGCGGCTGGGTAGGCCCGGAGCTGGCAGGACAGACATGTCACGTCGAGACACCTCGCGCGGCGCGGCTCGCGTGCCCATCGGCCGACCGCCGTCGGCGTCGCGTGGTCCGCGGTCTCGGCGGGGAGGAGGCCGGCGTGCTGCTCGCGGAGGAACTGCTGCTACTCGCACTGGACCCGGAGAAGGGGAAGCCGGTCAACTCGTCCCGCGCGGCGGTGACAGTCGGGATGAGCGACGCGCTGATCGCCGAGCTCGCCCTCGACGGCCGCGTCGAGCTGGACGGCGAACGGTTCGTCCCGGTCTGGCCCGCGCCGGGGCACCCGCTGCTGGCCGAGGCCAGCCGCCACCTTGACCGCATGCGTGGGGACAGGAAGGTGAAGCGCGCCGCCGACCAGATCCGCGCGCTGGACAAGGCGCTCGACGGCACCTGGGACAGGGTCGTCGGTGGCCTGGTCGAGAGCAGGGTGCTGGCCCGCGACCGCCGCCGTGTCCTGCTCTTCCCGGTCACCAGGTACCGGGTGCGCCAGACCCGGGCCCGCGAGGACGTCCTGCGCCGGGTCCGGGCGGCGGCGTCCGACGGTGGGTCGATGGACCCGCGCACCGCCACGGTGCTGGCGCTGTCCGGGCCGTCGCGGCTCCTCGAGGTCGTCGCGCCCGAGAGGTCGGGCCGGGACCACGCCCGTGCGCGCATCGAGGCCGCGACCCGGAACACGCCCGTCACGCCCGCGGTCAAGAAGGTGCTCGACGAGGCGGCCGCGGCCATGGTCGCGATCACCGCCGCGACGTCGGCCGCCACGTCGGCGGCCACGATCTCGTCGAGCTGACCGGCGCGGCACCGCCGCGGACGACGAGCTGCCGGCGCAGGACCCACTTTTCCGCGGCACCGAATACCGTTTATGCGCCTGTTCCGGGAACGCGGTCGAAGGGCTCGGGTCGCCGGTCGGTCCGGGCGTGCCTACCGTGGATTTCCCGATGGCACCCCGCGGATCGGAAAAGGACACTCCTGGGCTGGGCGGGCCTCGGCTGAAACCGGCGACGTCTCGACCGGGAAAGGCCGTCGGAGGTCGTGCGGACGCTTTCGAGGGGGCGGATTCCATGAGACTTCTGACGGTGGCAATCGCCGGCCGATCATCGTCGGGCTCTACCTGGCCCCGATCGCCGCGATCTTCTTCCTGTGGTTCCTCGCCGCCACCCGCGCGCGGATCGAGGGCCGGGAGAACCGGCTCGTCGCCACCGTCTTTCTCACGAGCGGCCTGCTGTTCGTCACCTGTCTGCTCGCGGCGAGCGCGGCCTGGGGGGAGCCTCGCGGCGGCCGTCGAGTTCCTCGACATAGGCCCGTTTATCGACGCGTCCACGCTCGGCCGTCGCGGCGGCGCCCTCTCCCGACCGGTCGTCGTGATCGGCTACCTGGCCGCCTTCGTCCTGCTGTCCTGGGTCCCTTACCTGGACCAGCTCGCCCGGGTGCTTCCTCTGGACCTGCCTGGTCGGCATCGAGATCCTCCGGACCGGAATCCGCCCCAGAACCTGAGGCCCCACCCGGGAGCCGGCGTCGGGAGGTTCTCCGTCGAGGCTGATTCGGCGTTACGCGCGGCGGTCACGGCATTGGGAGCAGACGGAGGTAGGACCAGGCCCGTTCGCTGATCGCTCCATGCGTGGCGGCCTCGGCGCCACGACGGTCAAGTTTGGCGACGATCGCGGCCTGGATGTCCGGGTCGCCCGCCGCCATCTCACCAAGCAGCCGGTGCCACTGCCGGACAGCATCCTTCGCCTCATCGCTCGTCAGGGCGGCACCTGTCTCGACCAGCGTGCGGATCGTGGTGTCCAGTTCGCGCGCCCGTCCCGTCCAGTCCGCCAACGCGGTGCTCGAGTGGCGAGCCTTGAGCCGCTGGAGCTGCTCCGGCGTGAAGGTGGAACCAGTCATGATCTCCTCCAACGCGGTGAGAACGCTGTCGCTGTCAGCGTGTTCGGCTGTTCTGATCCGGCGGCGAGCCAGCTCGAGATCGGCAATCCGGTCGTCGAGCTCGCGACGTCGGACGCGGATCAGGGCGGCCAGCAGGGCGTCGTCGCCGTCGATGACCTCGCCGACTTCGGCGAGCGAGAGGCCGACCATCTGAAGCGCGAGGACATGCCGGACGCGGACCGCGTCGCTCGGCCGGTAGCGGCGGTGACCGCTCGCCGTGCGCGTGGCGCGCACGAGCCCGATGGCGTCGTAGTGGCGCAGCGAACGCACGCTGACTCCGACGGAGCTCGCGAGTTGCCCGATTGTCCATGTCTCGGCAGGCGGGTGCATGCGTACGACGGTAGAACCTGACACAGCGAGAGGATCAAGTCGATTTCTGTGGACACGCTGGAAGCGCGTCAGCCTGGTTCCTGATCGCAGTCGGCGTCTGGACGTGGGCCATCTGGCCCAATTTCCTTCGGAACGTGTGGAAGGATGATCGTTCCGGGGACGACGGCCCGACCGGCTTCTTCACGGTCCACCTGGTCCTGACCGTCGTCTCGCTCGCCATCGGCTCCGTCGTCGGCTGGCTCGGCATCCGCGGTGTGCAATCGGTTCGGGACCGCGACTTGGCTACGCAGCCACGAAGGCCGTGAGCTGAAATATCGCTGCGGCGGCTGTATCACTGGCTGCCACGCCCCTCGGCAGATCTCCTTCATCGGGCTGCCGAAATCCGAGTGCCTCACGAAGTGGTAGCCTACGGAGATCTTGAAAGCGGCGTCGAAAATCTCCAGGGAGAGCGCATAGGCCCGGTAGAATGTTGCGGGGCCTTCTCGTCAAACCCTTGTAAAAGAGCAGAGTCTCCCTGTTCTAAAAGAGCACGACGAACCCCGTGCCCCGAATTCCGTGCCGCTCGACTTTCCTTCGCCTTCGATTCTGCACTGGTTGACCAGGTCCGCGATCCGCAGCCAGTCGGTCGGGTGGACGGTCTCGATATCGAACGCTTCAGAAGCCAGGTCCGCGAGGAAACGCAGTTCGGCCTGCGTGCTGAGCCGGCTACCGAGAAGGTAAACCACCTCGGTGATCACAAGGGTGGGGACGATCAGCGGGCCGGGATAGGTCTCCAGCAGGTCCGCGCAGGCCTCGTGATGTTGATCGTCGGCGTCGACATACGCGTAGAGAGGGCCTGCGTCGACCACGAGGGCTATGGCGCCACCTCGCTGGCAAGGATCTCCTCCATGCGTTCGGAGACGTCCTGTCGCACGCTGCGGCCCGCGCCCCGAGCGCCGAGCACACGCCGGCCGCTGGCGGCCTCGCCCCGTTCGAGCAGCTCGGCAAGGCCCGCCGGCACGATCGCGGCCAACCGCCGGCCGCTATCCGTCAGGTAGACGACCTGACCGGAGGCGGCAGCCTCCCGGACGACCTCGGCAAGTTGGTCATCGGGTAACGAGACGGCATCTCCGTCAGGGCGACATCGTAACTGTGGTGCACTCGCTCACCCGCTATCGATCTTCTTGCTCGGGAGGTGGGGCGCATCTGTGGTCCTCACCGCTCAAGCGACAAGCAGTCGCTCGACGATCACGATCTGTACACCACATGCGGATCGGTGAGCCAAGCGGCTCGCTCTCCGCCGAGACGCTCCGCGAGCGGCTTCCGATCGGCTGCTACTCGGGTTTGCCGGCCCACAGGTCGGGGCCGAAGACCTCGTACTGGATGCGCTGGGCGGGAACGCCTCGGTCGAGCAGGCCGGCGCGGATGTCCCGCATGAACGGGATGGGGCCGCACAGGTGGACCCGGGCGTCGGCCGGGACCGGTACCCGGGCGAGGTCGAGGAGCCCGAGGTACTCGTGTGCCGCCAACTCGCCGTCTGCCCGCTCGTACCAGGTGCGCAGGTCGAACGAGCGCAGCAGCCGGCCGAGCGAGACGAGTTCTGCGTGCAGCGGGTGCGTCCGTGGTGAGCGGTCGGCGTGCGCGATCACGACCTGGCGGTCGGGCCGCACGCGGGCCAGGTGGGCGAGCATGGCGACCGTCGTGGTGATCCCGATGCCGGCGCTGATCAGCAGCAGCGGGTCATTGCCAGCGGGCAGCGTGACGTCGCCGGCGGGTGCGCTCAGCTCGAGGATGTCCCCGTCCTTCACGCTGTCATGCAGGAAGCTGGAGACCAGGCCGTCGGGGGCTCCGCTCGCGCCGGCCACCCGGCGCACCGTGATCCGGAGTGAGTCCGCACCGGGCGCGTTGGACAGCGTGTACTGGCGCGGCTGCCGACGACCGTCCGGGAGGTCCACGGCGACCGAGACGTACTGCCCGGGCAGGTGGGACGGTAGGGGTCCGTCGTCCGCGGGAACCAGCTCGAACGACACGACGCCCTCGGCGTCGGGCACTCGCGCCGCCACCCGCCACCGCCGCCAGGGCTGGGCCGGGTCCACTCCGGCCTGCTGGTAGAGCCGGGCCTCCTCCGCGATCAAGGAGACCGCGAACAACCAGTAGACCTCGTCCCACGCGGCGTGGACCTCTGGCGTGACGGCGTCGCCGAGGACCTCGCCGACCGCGGCGAGCAGGTGCCTGCCGACGATCGTGTACTGCTCGGGGAGGACACCGAGGGAGACGTGCTTGTGCGCGATGCGTTCGAGCACCGGGCCGAACGGCGTGTCGCTCGTGCCGACGAGGTGCTGGGCGAAGGCCACGACGGAGGCGGCCAGCGCTCGACGCTGGACCCCGTTGGCCTGGTTGCCCTGGTTGAACAGGCGGAGCAGCTCCGGATGGGCGGCGAACACGCGGTCGTAGAACGCCGAGGTGATGGCGACTCCGTGCGCCGCCACGGCGGGGGCGGTGGCGCGTACGACGTCGGTCGACCGTTCGGACAGCATGGCGGAACCTCCGTGCGGCAGCAGGGTGGGAAGGGTGACGGGGCTGGCCGGCCTGCCTACGGGCCAGCCCGGCCGGGGGGTGCCAGGGCGAGCAGGACCGGCCCGGCGGGTGGGCCGACGAGGTCCTCGATGGTGACCGCGTCGAGCGTCGTCAGGAAGCTCTCCTGTGCCTGGCGCAGCAGTGGCCGCAGCCGGCAGGCGCATCGCAGCGGGCAGGGCGGCGCGTCGCACGCGATGACCTCGCCTGGTCCTTCGAGCGCTCGCACGATCTGCCCGACGCGGGCGCGGGACGCCTCGGGGGCAAGCAGGACACCGCCGGCGCGGCCACGCATCGTGACGATCAGCTCCAGCCGTTGCAGCCTTTGAACGATCTTCGCCATGTGCGTGACCGGTACATCCAGCGACTCGGCGAGATCGCGGACGGTCAGGCGGGACGTGCGCGTCGCCGCGAGCATGAGCACACGCAGCGCAAGATCGGTGGACTGCGTCAGCTGCATCGTTCCGACACCTCCTCGACCGCCACCGGGACCGTCTTCTATGACGTGTAGAAGCTGACGACGGCCACGCTAGCAAAGAGGACTTGGCAGTACCTCTTTCTGTGATGTGACGGTCCCCACCGGGTCGCGGTGCCGGCTGCGCCGCCCACACCCGGGCATGGGCATGGGTATGGGCATGGTCTTTGGTCCTTGCCGGCAGGCCGTCTGGTCGCCTCCGACCGGCCCTCCGCCCCCTGTTTCCACAAGCGTCGGTTGTATAAATTCAGGTCACGAGCCGCGTGATCGGGAAGGCATGCGTCGCCGCGAGGGACGGGGCGGGCGTGGCGAGGCCCCAGCACCCCGCGGTCAGGGAGGTGGGCGATGAGGTCCGACCCGAGACCGGCCGCTGCCGGGCGGCGCCACGACGTCCTGCGGGTGCTCAAGGCGGCGAACGGGCCGCGCAGCATCACACAGATCGCCACGAGTCTCGGCGTGCATCCGAACACCGTCCGGTTCCACCTGGACACGCTCGTCGAGAACGGGCAGGTCGAGCGGGCGACGTCCGACCGCGATCGGCCCGGCCGGCCACCGTCGCTGTTCCGCGCGCGTCGGGGGATGGACCGGACGGGGCCGCGGCACTACCGACTTCTGGCCGAGATCCTCGCCGAGAACCTGGCCGCCGAGCCGGACCCGGGCGCACGGGCGGTCGCGGCCGGTCACGCCTGGGGGCGCGGCCTCGCCGCGGCGACGCCCGGCGCCTCCAGTGAGCAACGGCCTGTCGGGCGCGGCGACGGCGGCGACATCACCGGACCGGCGGAGCCGGCCGAACGGTTGGTTCGGCTGCTCGACTACCTGGGTTTCGCGCCGGATCCGCCGGACACCGCGACGTCCGCCGGCGCCGACCTGCGTGTCGGGCTGCGGCACTGCCCGTTCCTGGACCTCGCCGAGACCATGGCGCGGGTCGTGTGCCCGATTCACCTGGGTGTCATGCGCGGTGCCCTCGAGGCCTGGGCAGCGCCGCTGACCGTCGACCGGCTGGAGCCGTTCGCCGAGCCGGACCTGTGCCTCGCCCATCTGGTCCCCGCGCGGGCCGGCTCATGACCACCGGACAGTCGGTCGCCGTCGCGATGACGTTTCTCTGGCTGGGCATGGTGCTCGCCATCTCGTTCCTGGAGGCGCCGCTGAAGTTCCGCGCCCCCGGCATGACCCTGAAGATCGGCCTGGGTGTCGGTCGGCTGGTCTTCCGGGCGCTCAACACGGTCGAGGCCGTCCTCGCGGTGGTGGTCGTCGCCGCCCTCGCCGCGGACCGGCCTCCTGCGGCCGCCCTCGTCGTCCTCTCGGTGGCGGTCGCGGTGCTCGCCGCGCAGCTCGCGTTCGTCCGTCCGCGGCTGACGCGCCGTTCCGACGCGGTCCTCGCCGGCCTGGACGCGCCCCGCTCGCGCGCGCACCATGCCTACGTCGCGCTGGAGACGGCCAAGGTCGCGACGCTGCTCGCCGGCGGCATCCTCCTGCTGACAACGGCCTGACCACGAGCCCACCAGACACGGGCCCCACCAGACACGGGAAGGAAGATCGCGCCGTGGAGAAGACCTCATTGACCGCGCTGGCAGACGAGCAACTGGCAGTGGCCCGGCAGGCTCCCGCCGGCCGCGCCGCGCACACCATCCACGGCGGGCACGACCATATGCTGCGTCAGACCGTCATCGCCCTGCTCGCCGGCCGCGAACTCGCCGAGCACGAGAGCCCCGGCGAGGCGACCTTGCAGGTACTGCGGGGCCACGTGCGGCTCACCGCCGGCGAGGAGACCTGGGACGGCGGTGCGGGCGACCACGTCACTATCCCGCCTGTACGCCACGCCCTCGCGGCCGTCGACGACTCGGCGGTTCTCCTCACCGCAGCCGGTCAGGCATTCCGGGCCACATCTCCGTAGACGCTGACCAGCCCGAGCCCGGTTCGATCCCGAGTCACGATGCGTGCCACCCCTCGGGAGCGCTGCTGCCGACCAGGGCGAACACGGTGGCCGTGGCACCGCCACCGCCAGGACGGCGACTGTCGAGTCCACGATCCGACCATCCGCCGACGACAGCGAAGGGCGCAGTACCGACCATCTGGCTGAATTTGTAGAACATTCACCTATGACCTAGGTACTGGTCGGGTGTCGTAGCCACTGGACGCGGCGGCCCGGCCGGGGGATGAACCCCGGCCGGGGCACCCCCCGGTCAGCTCGCGAAGCTGGCGGCCATGCCGGGTTCGTAGCCACCCGCTGGGTTGCGCACGATCACGTTCATCCGGTTGGCCGCGTTGATCAGGCCGAGGAGGCAGACGAGGGCCGCGATCTGGTCGTCGTCGTAGTGCTTGCGGATCTGGGCCCAGGTCTCGTCGGATACGCCGAGGTGGGCGTCGGCGAGCCGGGTTCCCTCTTCGGCGAGTGCCAGCGCGGCTCGCTCGGCCTCGGTGAATACGTCTGCCTCGCGCCAGGCGGCGACCAGGTTGAGTCGGGTGGAGGTCTCACCGGCAGCCGCGGCCTCCTTGGTGTGCATGTCGACGCAGAAGCCGCAGCCGTTGATCTGGCTGGCCCGCAGCGACACCAGCTCCTGGGTGGGCTTTGGCAGCGACGACTGGTGGATCACCAGGCTGGCGCTCGCGAACCGCTTGCCGAACCTGGTGGCGAGCTCGTTGCCGAACATGTTGAATCGGGCGTCCATGATGTCGTCCTCACTCGTGGTGTTGCGTGCTGCCGCACTGGACGAACACCAGATGCCAGCGACCCCAGTCCCCGTGACGACGTGGCCTTATGACCTGGACCACATATCACTCCGACCGTCGGCTCGCGATCGGCGGATCAGCCGCCATCGGCCGCGGTCGCGACCGGCCCAGTCGGACGTCCATCGGCGATATCCGGCCCCGCTGTCCACGCTGCCGTCCCGTCGTCGCGTGACGGGGCAGCCGACGGCGGAAGGGCTGCCCTGGGTGTCACAAACCGGCGGGGTCTGGCGTCTCATGGCTGGTCCAGCCGCGCGTGAATAGGAGTTATCCATGGCCGGTACTTCGCCGATGACGCCCGACGCTGTGAGGCCCATGAAGGAGGACGCCTGTCCAGACCCCGCTACCGAGGTGTTCCTCGCCCACCGCAACCTGCTGTTCACGGTCGCCTACGAGATGCTCGGCTCGGCCGTGGACGCGGAGGACATCCTCCAGGAGAGCTGGCTGCGCTGGGCAGGCGTCGATCTCGCCACCGTGCGGGACCAGCGGGCGTACCTGGTGCAGATCACCACTCGTCAGGCGCTGAATCGACTGCGCACGCTTGGCCGGCGCAGGGAGTCCTACGTCGGCCCCTGGCTGCCAGAGCCCTTGCTGACCGCGCCCGACGTGGCCGAGGATGTCGCGTTGGCCGACAGCGTCTCCATGGCGATGCTGCTGGTGCTGGAAACGCTTCGGCCGACCGAGCGGGCCGTGTTTGTGCTGCGCGAGGTGTTCGACTTCGGGTACGACGAGATCGCGGCAGCCGTCGACAAGAGCCCGGCCACGGTCCGCCAGATCGCTCACCGGGCGCGGGCGCATGTCGCCGCGCGCCGTCCTTGTGCGGTCGTCTCCGCAGCTGAGACCCGAGGCGCGCTCGACGCGTTCCAGCGGGCGGTCGAGACCGGCGATCTGCAGAACCTGCTGGACATCCTCGCCCCGGACATCGTCCTGCTGGGTGACGGCGGCGGGGTCAAACAGGCCGTGTTGCGCCCTGTCGTCGGAGCGGGCAAGGTAGCCCGGCTGCTAGCCGCCGGGCTGGGCAGGATCGACGCTGTTATGTCGCTGCAGCAGGTACAGGTCAACGGCTACCCGGCGCTGATCCTCCGGCTCGACGGCGAGATCGACAGCGTCGTGGCGGTACGCATCGACGACGGCCTCATCACCGGGCTCTATGCCGTCCGCAACCCCGAGAAGCTGTCGCGCATCGAGCGGGAAACCGCCCTTCGCCGCTGAACGCGGCCAGCGAGTGCGGACAGGTCCAGCCTCACGCGCACTCGGCTTCGGCTGCGGATCCACTGTTCGACACCGCCGTCGAGGTGCCCGGCGACACGCAGTAGATCATGGTGGACAACGTGTCCGAACTCGCGCCCCACACGGAGACCATGGCTGGCGGCCGGTGCGAGGCTGGTGGGGTGACTCTGTCGAAGCGTGCGTCCTGGTTCCTGATCGCGGTGGGTGTGTGGACGTGGGCGATCTGGCCGAATTTGTAGAGCATTCACTTATGACCTAGGTACTGGGCCGACGCTGACGCGGCGGCCGGGAAGGTACGGCCGTGCTCGCGGTAGTCCCAGACGATGGTGCGGAGGAGGACGGCGCGGCGGGTGCTTCGCCCTCGTCTGCGCGGGTGCGGTGTTCGATGCAGGCGGGCCCGTTGAACGCGCGCAGCGCCGCGCGGAATGAGTAGTCCCCGCTTTACTCGGCCGGGGGCGTCGGCCCGTACCTCGGGCGCAACGACCGGCAGGGTGATCGTGATGACCGGGCCGCCTGGCGCGGGCAAGACCACAGTCGCCCGGCAGGTGGCCGACCGGCTCTCCCTCAGCGTGCACCTGCACGCCGACGATTTCTGGCACTTCATCCGCCAGGGCGCCATCGCGCCCTACCTGCCCGAAGCACACCACCAGAACACGATTGTCATCGATGTGGTGGCCCGCACCGCGTTCGGCTACGCCGCCGGTGGCTACGACGTCATCTGCGACGGCATCAGCGGCCCCTGGTTCCTCGACGCGTTCCGTGCTGCGCGCACGGCCAGCGGAATCGAGCTGCACTACCTCGTGCTGCGCCCCGACGAGGCGACGACGCTCCGCCGAGCGACCAGCCGGACCGCCACCGACGCCTTGACCGACCCCGAGCCGATCCGCTCGCTTCACCACCAGTTCAGCAGCCTCGACATCCTCGAGCCCCATGTGCTGGACTCCAGCGGCATGGATCCTGCGGCCACGGCTGAGGTTGCGCTGCGCGGGATCGCCAACGGTCACTACCGGCTCAGCTGAGCTCTATCGGTCCGCCACACGGTCCACAGTTCTGACAATTCCTCGGTACTGGATCTGGGCCATGCCGTGCCGGTGGTGGCCAGTGCCTGCGAGGGCGCCAGACGGCGGGTAACCCGCGTGAGGAGCGTCCCGCTGGAGGGGCACATGCCGCCGATCGATGATCGACTAGGGCAGGAGGGTGAGCGTCCGATTGGCTTTGACGACGGTGAAGTGTCGGCGGTCGACGGTGGCGACCTCGTCAACGCCGAGTCGTTCGGCGCAGGCGATCACCGATGCGTCCACGGTGCCCAGGGGCAGGCTGCGGTACTGGTTGACCAGGTCCGCGATCCGTAGCCAGTCGGTCGGGTGGACGGCCTCGACATCGAACGCCCCGGAGGCCAGGTCTGCGAGGAAACGTAGTTCAGCCTGCGTGCCGAGCCGGGTACCGAGTAGGTAGACCACCTCGGTGATCACAAGGGTGGGGACGATCAGCGGTCCGGGATGGGTTTCCAGCAGGTCCGCGCAGGCCTCGTGATGTTGGTCGTCGGCGTCGACGTACGCGTAGAGCGGACCGGCGTCGACTACGAGGGCTATGACGCCACCTCGTTGGCGAGGATCTCCTCCATGCGTTCGGAGATGTCCTGCCGGCCGCTGCGGCCGGCGCCCCGAGCGCCGAGCACCCGCCGACCGTTGGTCGTCTCACCCCGTTCGAGGAGTTCGGCGAGACCCGCCGGTACGATCGCGGCCAGCCGCCGGCCCTTGTCCGTCAGGTAGACGACCTGACCAGACGCGGCAGCCTCTCGGACGACCTCGGCAAGTTGGTCGTCGGGGGGGAGCGGCATCTCCGTCATGACGACATCGTAACTTCGGTTCACCCGCCTCACCCTCTGTCGATCTTCTCGCTCTGGGCGGGCCCCGATGGTCCCGTCGATTCAAGACCGCTTGAGCAGCAGGCCCGTCGCGACTCCGGCCGGTATCCCACCCTATGGCGATCAACGTGGCTGAAATCGCGCGCCCACAGAGAGGCCACGGGGCCTGTGGGTGCCAGGCTGGTGGGGTGACTCTGTCGAAGCGTGCGTCCTGGTTCCTGGTCGCTGTTGGTGTGTGGACGTGGGCGATCTGGCCGAATTTGTAGAACATTCACCTATGACCTAGGTGCGGCGCTCCCAGAGCTTGTGTCGTGTCTCCTCGTGTCCAGGACGCCTTCTTTCACACGCGGATGTCTACGCTGGATCGCATACGTGATCATGGTGTGGAGGTGCGGGTGGAGGCGTTCTCTCGAACTGATGGTGACGGGTACCGCCGTCGGCGAGCCTTGATCTCCATGTTGTCGTGACGGGGGAGTTCCCATCGCTGAAGGCTCGGCAGCTCCTGCGCGTGCTCGGGCTGCTGGGGTACCGGGTGACCAGGCAGGACGGCTCGTCCCACCGATGGCTGGAGGCGGAAGGGCGCCCGCGGCTCCGGTTGGCGTTCCACGATCGTGTGACTGTTGGTCCGGGCCTGGTTCGTCAGATACTGGTGAAGCAGGTGGGCCTGACCGTGGAGGAGGCACTGGAGGTGATCCACGGTGGCTAGGGTGATCACGGTGATCGTGCGGCGGGACGGCGAGTCCTGGTCGGCATGGTCGCTGCAGTGCCCTGGTCTGGCGGTTGCGGAGCCGACCGCAGCGGAGCTGCGTGGGGCCCTGCCCGAGGCGCTTACCTGGTACTTCGACGGAGACTCCGACTTCGAGATCCTTGTGCATCTTGAGCAGGAGCTGCGCGGGGTCGTCGTTCGGATTGCTCAGGATGCCTTCGGGTGGGAGCGGCAACTGGTCGCGGAGCGGCTGGGTGCTGCGCTCGGCGTCGAGGACCAGGCGGAGCGGCTGCGTGCGGCGCCACCGAACTCCGTGGGGGAGATCGTTTATGTGTGCGCGCTGCCGACTGACCCGATCTCCTGGCTGACGGCTCAGGTTGACGACGTCGCAGATCCAGTTGTCGTTGCGCTGCCCGCGGCAGAGTCGATGCTGTGGACCCTGCAGTTCGGTAACGGGAGCCGAGTTGGCGCCGGGCCGGTCGACGTCGGCTACCTGCCAGACACGACATTCGGCGAGATCATGACGACGTTCACCGGGCCCGGGCTGAAGCTCAGCGCATAGGGAGTCTCGGTGATCCGGCTTCTGGAGGTGGTTGTGCCCGCCGTGCTCGACCTCACGTGGTGCGACCGCCCTTGATCGGCTGGTCCGGTCGCTCGGGTGCGAAGCTGGTGGGGTGACTCTGTCGAAGCGTGCGTCCTGGTTCCTGGTCGCTGTTGGTGTGTGGACGTGGGCAATCTGGCCAAATTTCCTTCGGAACGTGTGGAAGGATGATCGTTCCTGGGACAATGGCCCGACCAGCTTCTTTACAGTCCACCTGGTCCTGACCGTCGCCTCCCTCGCCATCGGCTCGGTCGTCGGCTGGCTCGGCATTCGCGGGGCGCGCGCGGCCCGTCTCGGCGCCTCCAGCGAAGCTGTCGCGTCTGACCGATTGATCGGTTCCGGTCGCTGACGCCTCCAGCGGGTCCGATCCGCGGATTGCGATCGCGGCTCCTGCGCGGGAGAGTCAGTGGAGCTCGCACTCCCACGGTTCGAGCTCCGGTTCACCGGACGGATGGCGTCCCGTGCAGTACCGGTAGAGCCAGAGGGCAGCGCGGCGCTCGGCGTACTTCTGGTTGGTGGGTTCGCCCTGGTCGTCGAGTTCAAGGACGTTCGTGAAGATCGCGAAGCAGATCTCCATCTGGGATGGCGACTCCTTCAGCTCCGTCCAGTAGTCGATGCCGTCCAGCAGTGGATGGCCGACCGAACCCCTGGCGACCCACCCGGCGAAACGGCCGATTGCTCCCGACGCACCATGGCTGATCCGCTCAGACACGCCGGAACCCTACCTGCGGCACACCGCGCACACCGCGCACGGCAAGGACCCCGGCGGCCCGATGCGCCGACGGGGCCCACCTCGCTTCGCTCGACGCCCGTGCGTCGGAGCGTGTCCGAGTGTCGCCCGCTGATCCCGGCGGGCCGCGGCGTAGTTGCTTCTGCGCGTCAGGACACGGGAGATCATCGGCGTGTCGTCGGCCTCGGTCACGGCTCGAGGGCTCGGCTTGAAGTGGCAAGCGGATGGGTCAGCGTGGCCGCGGCAAGGCGTGGTCGGTCGGCAGGGCGACCTGGCCGGTGACGAACTCGCTCCACAGGCCGAACGAGTACGGGCCGTGTGGGTCGGCCGTCTCGACATAGCTGACCGGACGGCCGCCGGCGGTGGTCGTGGCACCGAAGGTGATGACGAACCGGGTGGTGCCCGGCCTGTTCTGCGGCGGGGTTTCGTTGGGTGGCAGCAGTTCGTCGATCGCCCAGGTGTACTCCCGCTGATACGGGATCGTGGCCCGCTCGAGCGTCTGCTCGAGTACGAGGCCGGTGGCGGGAAACGCGAGAAGGACGCCGGGGCCGCCGGCGACCTGGCTGTTCACCGCGACGGCCTCCACCTGGCTGCCGTCCAAATAGGTCCCGACCGCCGAACCGACTCTCGACCCAGGCGGGCAGGCGGCAACGCCCTCGGTGTCAATGGTCTGCCTGGAACAGACCGGGAACGCGGTGGGATTGAAGCGGAGGGCCGAGTCGAAGAGAAAGACGAATCGCCGGGCGCCGGCCGGTATGCCGCCGTCGGCCGTGCGGCTGTGACGGTCGAATGTCACCCGCACGCCTCGGGGGGGTTCCGGTGCGGCTGACCGAGACCTTCAGCCGGTCAAGATTCACCGGGCCTTCGACCTCCGGCTCCGCAGGGCGCTGTGGTCCGAGTGGGGCCGGATCCGGTGGGGATGGAGATCCTGCGGCCGCGCCGGTGGCGGCGGTGAGAAGCAACGAGGATATCCCTGCTACGCAGGCTGCGATTATCCGCGCGGACATCGCCGCGCCTCGACGCGGTCGCCCCGCGCGCCTGCCTGTACGGTTCGCCGACACCGCAGCGGACGTCCGTAATGCGGGGTTGGGTTTCCCATGCCAGCGGTAACGGCCGGAGTGTGTGTCAGGTTCCGAACGGCGGCGCGTGGGCGGACGATTCACGTGCTCCGCAGCTCTGCGTCGAGTCGTTGTGGCCAGTCCTCGTCAGCCAGGCCGCCGGCAACGAGAACGTCGCGCCAGTCGGTCCTCAACAGGCGCAGACTGGCGGCGAACCGGCGCCATGATCCAGCCGATGAAAGCACCAGCGCGGCCTGGACGCGCTCGACGTTCTGCCCACCGTAGAATTCCGTGTCCAGGGCGCTGAGCTGCCCGATGATCTCGGTGCTCGTACCGGCGTCGAAGTCCCGGTCGATCCGGCTCGTCAGGCGCCTGCTGGGTTCGGCCACAGTCCCGCATTTTCTCATGATGGTTACGGCAGCGGGACTGCACGCGTAGTGTCGCTGCCGGCACGGGCGCGGTTAACCCGGTCGAGCGGTTCCGAGTGTCCTGAGCCGATGATCCGGAGGGGACGTCGTGCGGGTTCGAAGCGCCGTTGTGTGTGGGGTCGCACTGGTATCGCTGGCCGGATGTATCTCGGCCGAGGACGGGGAGGCCCGGCCTCCCGCAGGTCCGACTTCCGCGGCAGGCCCGCTCGGGACGTTTCAGTAGCGGGTCGAGGTGACCGCCTTCGTGACTGCCTTCCGCGCGACGTTCCCCGCCCTGGCCGACGGCCGGTCAGATGAGGCCATCGCATCGGACGTGACTCAGGTCTGTCTGAACGACCTGCAGGACCCGTCTACGGGTCAGCCCGTGCCCGACGGGGAAGCTGTCGCCCTACGGCGAATACCGAGCAGGTTTGAGTGGAACGGGATCACCCCGGACTGGACCATGTCGAGGACGATCCTGGCGCTGGCCACGGGCACGGCGTGCAGCCCGGTGGAGGGGAGGTCAGTGCGAGCTGGCGTCCTGAGCCACAGGCCGCAGCCTCGTCCGCCTACTGTCTGATGAATCGCACGCGACCCTAGTATCGACGGTGTGACCAGGACGGGTGCCCGGCCGGTGGCGGCTGAGCTGCTGCCGCATCTGCGCCGGGTCCGCGATCACATCGATCGGCACTACCGGGAGCCGCTCGACCTCGACGTGCTTGCCCGGGTCGGCCGGATGTCGAAGTTCCACCTGGTCCGAAGCTTCGAGGCGGCCTACGGGGAGACCCCGATCCGGTACGTCACGCGGCGCCGGATCGAGCGTGCGCAGGACCTGCTGCGGCACGCGAACCTCACGGTCACCGAGGTGTGCGTGATGGTGGGCTTCGCCAGCCTCGGGTCCTTCTCCGCCCGGTTCACCCAGCTCGTCGGGGAGAGCCCGACCGCGTACCGGAACCATTGGGCGGCCCGCGGCGGCCCGCACGTGCCGGGGTGCTACCTGTTCATGCGCGGCGCGATGGACCTGCGGTGCACCTCCGACACGACCTTGGACGGCGCAATCTGAGAGAAGCGTTCCCGCGGCCGCGCGGCGTACGGTTCCCGCATGATCACAAACATCTCGCTGGTCACGATCTACTGCCTTGACCAGGACAAGGCCCGTGACTTCTACGTCGACGTGCTCGGTTTCGAGCCGCGTACGGACGTCTCGATGGGCGGCGAGTTCCGCTGGGTCACGATCGGCCATCCCAGCCAGCCCGAGCTGGAGGCGACCCTGATGGTCCCGGGGCCGCCGCTGGACCCGGACGCTGCTGACTTCGTCCGCCGGCAGCTCGGAAAGGGGCAGATGGGCGGGCTCGGGCTGCGGGTCGACGACTGCCGCAAGACCTTCGAGGAGCTGAGCGCGAAGGGCGTCGAGTTCCTGCAGGAGCCCGCCGACCGCCCCTACGGGGTGGAGGCTGTGCTGCGCGACAACTCCGGTAACTGGCTGGTCCTGGTCGAGCCGAAGACCTTCAACCCGGAGGACTTCGCCTGACGGCTCGCGCCCGCTCCGGTGACCGCACCCGCGTCGCGGGCGGTTCCGGCGGCCGCGGGCCAGGAGCTGTCGGTGGGGTCCGGTAGACAGGTGGCATGGCGGATCAGGCGACGGTCAGCGGGACACTGCGCGATCGGGCGGAGGAGCTGCTCCGGGCTCTGGCCGGGCCGGGCGCGGTCCTGCGTGACGACCAGTGGCAGGCGATCGACGCGCTCGTCAGCGGGCGGCGGCGGGTGCTGCTCGTCCAGCGCACGGGCTGGGGGAAGTCCGCGGTGTACTTCCTCGCCACGGCGCTGCTGCGCGGTCTCGGCGACTCGGACCCGGGTGACTCGGACCCAGGTGACTCGGGTTCAAGCGGTCCGAGGCCGGGGGGCGGTCCGGCCGCCCGGGTGGGGCCCACGGTGATCGTCTCCCCGCTGCTGGCGCTGATCCGCAACCAGGCGGCCGCGGCGGCACGGGTGGGCATCCGGGCCGGGGAGATCCATTCGGGGAACCTCACCGAGTGGGACGAGGTCTACGCCGCGCTGCGGGCGGGGGAGCTGGACCTGCTGCTCGTCGGCCCGGAGCGGCTGAACAACCCGACCTTCCGCGACGAGTACCTCCCGGAGCTCGCGGCCACGACGGGGCTGCTCGTCGTCGACGAGGCGCACTGCATCTCCGACTGGGGCCACGACTTCCGTCCGGACTACCGCCGGCTGCGGTCACTGATCGGCGGGCTGCGGCCGGACGTGCCCGTGCTCGCGACGACCGCCACGGCCAACGCGCGGGTGGTCGAGGACGTCAGCGAGCAGCTCGGGGCCGGCTCCACGAGCGCGGAGACCGTGGTCCTGCGGGGGTCTCTCGACCGGGAGAGCCTCCGGCTGGCGGTTGTGTCGCTTCCCGCGGCCGAGCAGCGGTTCGGCTGGCTGGCCGACCATCTCGCCGAGCTACCCGGCTCCGGGATCATCTACACGCTCACCAAGCCGGGCGCGGAGGAGCTGACCGCGTTCCTGCGCGGCCAGGGCCACGAGGTGACGACCTACCACGGCGGCACGGAGCCGGCCGAGCGCATCGCGGCCGAGGAGGACCTGCTCGGCAACCGGGTGAAGGCGCTGGTGGCGACGAGCGCTCTCGGGATGGGCTTCGACAAGCCCGATCTCGGGTTCGTCGTCCACGTCGGTGCGCCGAACTCGCCGATCGCCTACTACCAGCAGATCGGGCGGGCCGGGCGTGCGGTGGAGTCCGCCGAGGTCGTCCTGCTGCCCGCCACCGAGGACCGTGACATCTGGCGGTACTTCGCCGACACGTCGTTCCCCCCGGAGCCGGTCGCCCGGCAGGTGCTGGACGTCCTGGCCCAGGCCGGGCGGACGATGTCGACGCAGGCGCTGCTCGCCGCCGTCGACCTGGGGCACTCCCGGCTCGAGCAGATGCTGAAGGTGCTCGACGCGGACGGCGTCGTCCGGCGGGTCAAGGGCGGCTGGGAGGCGACGGGCGAGCCGTGGGTCTACGACGCCGAGCGCTTCCGCCGCGTCGCCGCCGCGCGGGCCCGCGAGCAGCAGGCGATGCTCGACTACATCGCCACGCCGTCCTGCCGGATGGAGTTCCTGCGCCACGCGCTCGACGATCCGTACGCGGTGTCGTGCGGCCGGTGTGACCGGTGCACCGGCCGGGTGTGGTCCACCGAGGTCTCCTCCCGGTCGCGGGACAGCGCCCGCGAGGAGCTGCGCCGGACGGGCGTGCCCATCGAGCCGCGCCGGATGTGGCCGACGGGCATGCGCACGCTGGGGGTCGCCGCGTCCGGCCGGATTCCCGCGTCGGTCACCGCCGAGCCCGGCCGCGTGGTCGCACGGCTCAACGACCTGGGCTGGGGCAACCGGCTGCGCCAGCTGCTCGCCCCTCCTCCCGCGGCCCTGGACGGCCCCGTCCCCGACGACCTGTTCGAGGCGGTGGTGCGGACCCTGACCGAGTGGCGGTGGGAGCGGCGCCCGGCGGCGGTGGTGACCGTGGCGTCCAGGACACGCCCGCGCCTGGTGGCGGACCTCGGTGAACGGATCGCGGGGGTCGGGCGGCTGCCGTTGCTGGGGCAGCTCCCTCGCGTGGCCGGCGGGCCCGCGGCCGGCCGGGTGCACAACAGCGCCCACCGCCTCGCCGGCCTGTGGTCGGCCTTCGAGGTGCCACCGCCCCTCGCCGGCCCGCTCGCCGAGCTGACCGGGCCGGTACTGCTCGTCGACGACCTGATCGTCACGGGCTGGACGATGACCGTCGCGGCCAGGGCGCTGCGCCAGGCCGGAGCGCCGGGCGTGCTGCCGTTCGCCCTCGCCGTCGAGACCGGCTGAGCGGGCGCCACCGTGCCGAGATCACAGTGCCGAGACCAGAGCGCCGGGATTACCACGCCGGGATCACCGCGTCGGCTGGCGAGCAGTCTCCTTCCGGGTGGGTCGCGGCGCGGTGCGGATCAGCTCTGCGGCTGGGCGTTCGGCTGTGGGTCGAGGTACCTGGAACCGGAGATCCCCGACGGGACCGTGGCGAGGGGAACCTCGAGCTCCTGGCGGTCGAGGACCGATGTGAGAATCTCGCCGGCCCGGACGGAGATGTTCGACAGCAGGGACGAGGAGATCCCATGGGAGTACTCGCTCGCGCCGGGCACGTAGACGCCGGCGGTGGTCCCCGCGACGGTGTCGACGCTGTAGTCGCGGCCGACCTGAAGCTGGCCGTCCTCGGCGGTGAGGCAGGCCTCCGCCAGCCCGCCGAGCAGGCGCCGCGGATCGCGGGCGTGGTATCCGGTCGCGAGCACGACGGTGTCCGCGTCCACGGTGCGCTTCTCGCCGGTCGGCAGGTACCGGATGTGCACCCGGACGCCGTCCGACAGCTTCTCGAAGGATTCGGCGCGGGAGGCGCGCAGGAAGTGCAGCCGCCGGGGGCCGCGCACCTTCTCCTGATACGCACGGCGGTACAGCTCGTCGATGAGGTCCATGTCCACGGCCGAGTAGTTCGTGCCACGGTGGTAGCCGAGCAGCATGGCGCGGACGCTTTCGGGCGCGTGGTAGAACTCGTCGACGGCGTCCGGGTCGAAGATCTGGTTGACGAAGCCGCTGTTGTCCGCCGGGCTGAAGCCGTAGCGGGAGAACACGGAGAAGACCTCGGCCTGCGGGAAACGGGTGTGCAGGTGCTCGGTCACCTCGGCGGCGCTCTGGCCGGCCCCGACCACGACGAACCGGCCGCGCGGTGTCGAGGGCATCCGCGCGAGGCGGTGCAGCAGCTCGTGGTTGTGCCAGGTCCGGTCGTCGATCTCGACACCGTCGGGCAGTCTCGGCTCCAGCCCTGCTGCGATGACGACGTTGCGGGCGCGGCGTACGACCGTCCGGTCCGGGTCTCCCCGGTGCCGGCTGATCACGTCGACGTAGGCGATCTCGCCCTCGTGGGTCACCGGTCGCAGGTCCACCACCTCGGTGTCGTACTCGACGAGGTCGTCGAGCCGGCCCGCGGCCCATTCCAGGTAGTCGTGGTACTCGGAGCGCAGCGGATACATCGTCTTGTGGTTGATGAAGTCCACCAGGCGGTTCCTGGAATGGAGAAACGAGAGAAAGGTGAAGCTGCTCGACGGATTGCGCAGGGTCACCAGGTCCTTCAGGTAGGACACCTGCATGGTCGCTCCGTCGAGGAGCATCCCCCGGTGCCATCCGAAACGCACCTGGCGTTCAAGGAAGACGGCGCGCAGCGCCGCACCGGCGGAGACACTGCTGTTGTGTTCCTCGACTGCGATCGCCAGAGCGATGTTCGAGGGCCCGAACCCGACTCCGATGATGTCGTGCACACCGAGTTCCGCGGTCGGCGGACGGTCTACCACGGCTGCCCCTCTGGTCGGTCAATAGTAACCGGGCGTGTATTAAAGTTAACCTTACTTATATTCCGGGGTGGCGCGTCGAGCTGTCAAGGAGTTCCCCGAGGTCGGGCGGTTGGCGGCGGCCCCGCGGGGTCGATCACGCCGGATCCATGCGGGTCGCTGAGGTCGTTCTTCGATGCGCCCGGCCCGGTCGTGGGGTGGCTGGGAAGCGGTCGAGGATTCCGGCCTGTCGTGGGGCCGTGAGTCGCCTGACGGATGTGTTCCCGCGGTGATCGTCTCGTGGGCGGTGGATGCCGGGCTTCGCCGTGGATGGGGAGCAAGTTAAGTGAGCCTAACTTAGGTGGGTTGGGGTTGATGGTCAAGTGGATCCGATGCGTCGGTTCTGGCGCCCGCCTGCCCTTGACCCGCAAGTTCGCATCTGATAAGGAAAACCTAACCTAACGACATCGCCTCGGCTGGAGGCCGCGGCCCGGCGGCGGCCGGGGGACGCGTTCCGCTGGTGGCAGGAGGCCAGACCCCGCCAACGGACGGCTCGAAACCCGGTGGCCCGCACGTTCGGCGCGCGGGTGCCCTTGCGGGGCCCACGGCTCGGCACATGGGCGCGGCGCGCGGGATCGGCGGGCAGGCTGGCGCGGACCGTCGAGCGTTCCCGGCGGCGGCCGGCTGGGAGGCGCGGACCGCCGAATGTCCCTGGCGCCGGCCGGCTGGGCGGACATCCGACCGCTCAGCCGGCGCCGACAGTCATCGCCGCGGCATCCGCGGCTTCGGTCGCCTTCGTCGCGTCCGTCGTCTCTGCCTCCGAAGCGGCATCGGAGGCCGTCCCGTCGTGCTCGTTCGCGCGCCCGGCGAGCTGCCGGCGCCGGGCGCGGGAGGCGGGCACGACGAGCGGAGTTCCGGTCTCGGGGTCGGGAACCACGCTGCACGGCAGCCCGAAGACCTCCTCGACGAGCTCGGCGGTGACGATCTCGTTCGGGACTCCCTGCTCGACGATCCGCCCGCCCTTCATCGCCACCAGGTGGGTCGCGTACCGGCAGGCGTGGTTGAGGTCGTGCAGGACGGCCACCAGCGTGCGGGCGGAATCCTCGTGCAGGTCGGCGCAGAGATCGAGGATCTCGATCTGGTGGGCCACGTCGAGGAACGTCGTTGGCTCGTCCAGAAGCATGATCGGTGTCTGCTGGGCCAGCGCCATCGCGAGCCAGACCCGCTGGCGCTGCCCACCGGAGAGCTCGTCGACGTACCGGTCGGCGAGGTCGTCGGTCCCGGTTGCGGCCAGTGCCTCGCGCACCGCCGCCTCGTCGTCGCGGGACCACTGGCGAAGCAGCCGCTGGTGTGGGTACCGCCCCCGCGCGACCAGGTCGGAGACGAAGATGCCGCTCGGCGCGATCGACGTCTGCGGGAGCAGCCCGAGCCGGCGGGCCACCTCCTTGGACGGCAGTGACCGGATCAGTGCCCCGTCGAGGTACACGGCGCCGGTGCGTGGGCGCAGCATGCGGGCCAGCGCGCGCAGCAGCGTCGACTTGCCGCAGGCGTTCGGCCCGACGATCACGGTGAAGGAGTTGTCCGGGATCTGCAGCCCGAGACCGGTGGCGACGACGCGCTGCTCATAGGCCAGCGTGAGGTTCTCGGCGCGCAGCCGGGCCTCCCCGGACCGGCCGGGTCCCCCCGCCTGCCCCGGAGCCGCCGCACCGGCCGGGGTTACCGCGTCGGCTGGGGTCACCGAGCCGGCCGGGGCCGCTACGTCGCCCGCCGCCACGCCCTCGCCCGTCCCGCTGCCTCCGGACTCCCGCGCCGCGCGCGGCGCGGGAGTCCGTGGTTGTCTACGTCCTGTACCCAAAGCGCCGCAACCCCGATTCGATTAAGTTAGCCTCACTTATCGTGTGGGCAGCTCCGTCCCTGGTCAAGGTCGGTCCGAAACGGTCGGGCCCGCGGCCGTCGCTCGTCATGGCAGCGGTTGACTGGGGAAGGTTAGCCTGCCCTAAATAGCCTCCGTGAATCAGGGAGCGGTGGTCCGGGTGGCCGCGGAGCAGACCGTGCTGGTGCCACAGCTGTCGGGGCACGCGGACGGGCGCGCCCGGGAGCCGGCTGACGCGCCGGTCTGGCGCCCGCCGCGTGCGGCCGGACTCGTGCTGGCGTTCGGGCTGCTCGCCGTCGTCGGCATGCTGAGCATCGCCGTCGGCGCGAACCACCTGCCGCTGTCGGACGTCTGGCGCGTGCTGTGGCACGACGACCGGTCGGAGACCGCGGTCATCGTTCACGACCTGCGGGTTCCGCGCACGCTGGTCGGCCTGGTCGCCGGGGTGGGGCTGGGGGTCGGCGGCGCGCTGGCGCAGGCGCTGACGCGCAACGCGCTGGCCGACCCGGGCATCCTCGGCGTCAATCTCGGCGCTTCGGCCGCGGTCGTCGCGGCGGTGTCCTTTCTCGGCGTGACCACCCCCGCCGGCTACGTCTGGTTCGCGATGGCGGGTGCCGCCGTCGCGGCGAGCGCGGTCTACGTCCTGGGCGCCACCGGACGGGCGGCCGTCGCGCCCGAGCGGCTCGTCGTGGCCGGGGCCGCGTTCAGTGCGGTGCTCGGCGCGTTCACCTACGGAGTCGCCTTCCTGGATCACCAGACGTTCGACCGGCTGCGCTTCTGGGACGTCGGATCCCTGGCCGGCGCTGGATCGTCCCAGCTCGGCGCGCTCGCGCCGTTCGCCGGCGTGGGGCTGGCCGTCGCCTTCGCGATCGCCGGCCCGCTCAACGCGATGGCGCTGGGCGATGACGCCGGGCACGGCCTCGGTGTCGGCCTGGTGCGCACGCGGGCGCTGGGCGTGCTCGCGATCGCCCTGCTCTGCGGCACCGCGACGGCCGCGGCCGGCCCCATCACCTTCGTGGGGCTGGCTGTGCCGCACGTCGCCCGCACGATCTGCGGGCCGGACCAGCGGTGGGTGATCGCCTATTCCGCGGTCCTCGCGCCGGTGTTGCTCCTGGCCGCCGACGTCCTCGGGCGGGTGGTCATCGCTCCCGCCGAGCTCGAGGTGGGTGTGGTCACCGCCTTCGTGGGCGCGCCAGTCTTCATCGTGCTGTGCCGTCGAGCACGGTTGGGCCGGTTGTGAGCGGACCGGACACCGATGCGATGACGATGACAGTGCGATGGCGATGACAACGACGGACGGGCAGGAGGCGGCGAGGGTGGCTTCGGTGGCGGGCCTGCCGGCGGGCGGCACGGCACGGGTCGGCCCGGCGGCGGGCGGCCTGGCGCCGCGCGGATGGGTCCTGCGGGACCGTGCCGACCGGCTGTCCCTGCGGGTGGACGGCCGTTCGGTCGCCGTCTGCGGTGCGCTGCTCGCCGTCCTCGCCGCGGTCTGCGTCGCGACGATGATCACGGGGGAGTACGCCGTCTCGCCCCGCGAGGTGTTCGACAGCCTGCGCGGCCAGGGCAGCGCCGGGACGGACTTCGTCGTCGTCACGCTGCGGCTGCCGCGGCTGCTGACCGGCCTGATGGTCGGCGCCGCCCTGGCCGTCAGCGGGGCGATCTTTCAGACAATGACCGCGAACCCGCTCGGCAGCCCCGACATCATCGGGTTCACGGCCGGCTCGGCGACCGGAGCGGTCGTCGTCATCCTGGTGCTGCACGGCACCGTCTACGAGACCTCGCTCGGTGCCGTCGCCGGCGGTGTCGTGACGGCGGTGGCGATCTACCTGCTCTCGTTCCGGCGCGGGGTGGCCGGGCCGCGGCTCATCCTGGTCGGGATCGGGGCCGCCGCGATGCTGACGGCGCTGAACTCCTACCTGATCACCAGGGCCACCCTCGGGGACGCGATCACGGCGCAGACCTGGCTGCTGGGCAGCCTGAACCGCCGCGGCTGGGACGAGGTCCGCCCGCTCGCCGTCGCGGTGGCCGTCCTGCTGCCCGCCGCAGCCTGCTACGGACGGCGCATGTCGATGCTGACGATGGGCGGCGACACCGCGAAGGCGCTCGGCGTGCCGGTCGAGCGCAGCCGTCTCGCGCTGCTCGCGGTGGGCGCGGCCCTCGCCTCCTGCGCGACGGCCGCGGCCGGCCCGATCGGCTTCGTTGCGCTGGCGGCGCCGCAGCTGGCCCGGCACCTGGCCAGGTCGCCGGGCGCCGCGCTGCTGCCGACGGCGTTGCTCGGCGCGCTGCTCGTCGCGTCGAGCGACCTCGCCGCCCAGCGGGCGTTTGCGCCCACCCAGCTCCCGGTCGGCGTGGCCACCAACGCCGTCGGCGGGATCTACCTCGTCTGGCTGCTCTCCCGGCAGCGGCGGGGGCTCTGAGCACGCCGTCATGCCGGCCCATCGGTTGACGCTGACCTGCGACTTAATTAACCTTTACCTAAGTTGTGTCGCTGGTGTGGTCTGTCGCCGACTCTGCGAACTCTCGTCTCTTCTTGGCCCGCGCACCGGGACGCGTCACCACGGCGCCACTCGCGTGCCCTGGCCCAGCACCCACCCTGGAGCGGTCCTGGATGGCCATGTCGGCAGGCAACACCGTGTTGTGGGCGCAGCTCCGCTCGATGCCCGGACTGCTCTCGCTGAGCGCGCTGGCAACCTTCACACAGCAGGTGGCGATGCTGGCGCTGCCCTGGTGCGTCCAGCACGCCCTCGACGACGGCATCACCCCGCTGGACGTCGCGGCCACGGTGCGGTGGTCACTCATCACCGCGCTGGTCTCGATCGCCTTCCTGCTCGGCGGGGCGGGCGGGCAGTGGTGGTCGGGCGTCACGGCGAACCGGATCGCGCACTCGCTGCGCGAAGCGCTGGTGGGCAAGGTGGTGACGCTGGACCGGCCGGCCCTGACCCGCTTCGGCCGCGGTGACCTGGCGATGCGCGTCACCCGGGACGTCGACCTCATCCGGCTGTGGGTGCAGAACCTCGGGCTGTGGGTGCGGGTCGTGGTGACCGTGGTCGTGGTCCTCCCGGCGACCGGGCTGCTCGACCCGATGCTGCTCGTCATCGTGATAGTCACGTTTCCGCTGGTCGGCCTCGCGAACGCGTTCTTCCCCGGCCGCTACGACGCGGCGAACGAGGCGCTGTCCGAGGCGCACGGCGCCCGCGCGGACGCGGTGGAGGATCTGCTGGCGGCCAGCGCCGCGGTGCGCGGGCTGGGCGGCGAGCGGGTGCTCGTCCGCCGCCACCACGACCTGTCCGGCGCGGTCACCTCCACGGCCCTGCGGGTCGCCGGGGTCTCCGCCTGGTGGTCGTCCGTCCCGGCGGCCCTGCCACGGCTGGCGATCGCGGCCGGCCTGGGCATCGGCGGCGCCGCGGCGATCAACGGCGACATCACCGTCGGCGGCCTGGTGGCCTTCACGTCCTGGATGGCCACGCTGGCGCTGGCGATCGCCGTCCTGGTGGATCTGCTGACCGGGCGTGGCCAGGCACGCGTCGCCGCGGGCCGGATCGCCGAGGTGCTCGACCTCCCGGGGACGGCCGCCGACGACCGCGACGCGGTGCCGCTGCCGGCCGGCGGCGTGCTGCACGCCGCCGGCGTGGTGGTCCGCCGGGACGGGCGCACCGTCCTCGGGCCGGCCGAGCTGTGGGCGGCTCCGGGCGAGCTCGTCGCCGTGACCGGGCCGACCGGTTCGGGCAAGTCCACCCTGGCCCACCTGCTGTGCCGGCTCGAGGACCCGGACTCCGGGACGGTGACGTTCGGCGGCGTGGATCTGCGCGCCGCGGCCCGGACGGAGGTGCTGGCCAGGATCGGGCTCGTCCCGCAGCGCCCGCTCGTGCTCTCCGGGACCGTCGCGGACAACCTGCGCCTGGGCCGCGAGCTGGAGCTGGCCGAGCTGCGCGCGGCCTGCCACGCCGCCGCGCTGGACGAGTTCGTGATGAGCCTGCCCGACCAGTACGACACCGTGCTCGGTGAGCGCGGCGGCACGCTCTCCGGCGGGCAGGGACAGCGGCTGGCACTGGCCCGCGGCCTGCTCGGCCGCCCGGCGGTCCTCGTGCTCGACGACGTCACATCGGCGCTCGACGCGGAGACCGAGGCGGCGGTCCTCGAGCGGCTGCGGGCCTGGAACCCGGCCGCCGCGATCGTGATGATCTCGCACCGGCCCGCGGTGCTGGCCGCCGCCGACCGGACGGTCACGCTGCACCCGCCGGACCGGGGCGCCGCCGGCGGGCCGCCCGGCGGCGGCGCCGTGCTTCCAGACGACGACAGCTCCCTGCCCGGTGACGGTGCCGCGCTGCCCGCCGGAGGTAACCGTGGCTGAGGTGCGTCTTCTCGCCGACGAGCCGGACGTCCGCCGCGCGGCGCGCGGCGCGCTGCGCCACCTGCGCCCGCACCGGCGGATCCTGGTGCTGGCGATCATGGGCACGATCGCCAGCACCGCCTCCCTCGTCGCGATCGCGCCGGTCGTCGGCCGCGGCGTCGACGCGGTGCTCGCGCACGACCGCACGGCGCTGTGGGTGTCGGTCACCCTGCTCGTCGTGGTCGTGCTCGCCCGCCTGCTCCTGCTGCGGTGGTCGGAGGTGGTGCTCGCCCGCGCGGGCGAACGGATCGTGCACGACCTGCGCGATCTCGTGGTGGAGCGGCTGGCGAGCGCCCCGCTGCGGTTCGTGGAGGCGCATCGGACCGGTGACCTGCTCCGCCGGGCCACCGGCGAGATCGCCGACCTGTCGCTGTTCATCCGGGAGCAGTTGCCCAACCTGCTCGGTCTCGCACTCACCGTCGTGCTGACGACGGCCGTCCTGATCGTGTACTCGCCGTTGCTGTCCCTGGTGCTCGTGCTGCTGTTCCTCCCCGCCGCGGTGGGGGTCATCCGGTGGTTCAACGCCTCGGCCAAGGTGGTCTTCGGGCGGCAGGCCGCGGCCGACGCCGCGATGACCGCGACCTTCACCGAGACCCTGGCGGCCGGTGAGGCTCTGGTGGTGGCCGGACGGCCGGGCGAATGGGTGAACCGGTTCCGCCGCGACAACGACGAGCTGCTGCGGGCGTCGAACGCGACGATCGGTGCCCAGAACCGGCTCGAGCTGTTCAACCTCCTCGAAGGGCTGGCGACCGCGGTCCTGCTGCTGCTGAGCGTGTGGCTGGCCCGGGCCGGCCACCTCGGGGTCGGCACGGTCGTGGTGTTCGTGCTCGCGACCCGCAACCTGTTCGACGGAATGATGGGGCTCTCCCGGCTGGTCGGCGAGCTGCAGACCGCCAAGGTGGGCCTGGCCCGGCTGGCCGACCTGCTGGGCGCGACCGAAGCGGCCCAGACAGCCGAAGCCGCGGAGACGGCCGAAGCGGCGCGCACGGCCGAAGCGGCGCACGCAGCGGAAGCGGCGGGAACGGCGGGGACCGCGCGGGCGGTGCTGCCGCCGCGGGGCGAGCTCGTCGCGAACGGCGTGCGCTTCGGATACGCGGAGGGCGACGACGTGCTGCGCGGCGTCTCGGTGCGGTTCCCGGCTGGTGACCGCGCCGGCCTGGTGGGCAGCACCGGCTCCGGGAAGACGACGCTCGCGAAGCTGCTGTGCGGCCTCTACCAGCCGGACGCCGGCCTGGTGACGTTCGGCGGGGTCGACCTGCGGACGGTCCCGGCGGCCGAGATCCGCCGGCGGATCGTCCTCGTCCCCCAGCAGGTCCACATCATCACCGGAACGCTGGCGGAGAACCTGGCGCTGGCCCCGGGCGAGCCGGACCGGGCGGCGATGGAGCGGGCGGTGGAGGCCCTCGGCCTCACCGAGTGGGTGGCCGGGCTGTCCGGCGGGCTGGACGCCTCCGTCGGCTCGCGCGGGGAGCTGCTGTCCGCCGGTGAGCGGCAGCTCGTCGGCCTGGTGCGGGCCGCTCTGGTCGACCCGCCGGTGCTGCTGCTCGACGAGGCCACCGCCGATCTGGATCCCGCCGTCGCACGGCGGCTCGAGACCGCGGTGGAGCGCATCCGCCCCGGACGGACGCTGATCGTCATCGCGCACCGGCAGTCCACCATCGACCGGCTGCCGCGGCGGGTGCGCCTTGCGTCCGGGCTGATTGTCGCCGGCGATGTGGCCTGTGTTGTGCCCGGAGTGGTTGACGAGCCAGGTTTCTCTGTACCCGGTCAGCCACAGAACGGGCACGTCACAACCGATCGGTCGTAACGGCTGACAAAGCGACAGGAGTTAGGCTAGCCTTACTTAACCGCCGCTTAGGTGGGCCTTACCTGTAGGCGCGACCCGAGGAGACGGCAGTCATGTCGACGAATCCCTTCGACGACGAGAACGGCACCTTTTTCGTCCTGGTGAACTCGGAGGGTCAGCACTCGCTGTGGCCGAGTTTCGCCGCGGTGCCGGCGGGCTGGACCGTCGTCCACGGCGAGGAGACCCGTCAGTCGTGCCTCGACTACGTCGAGGCCAACTGGACCGATCTGCGTCCCCGCAGCCTGGTTGAGCAGATGGAGAAGGACGCGGCCGGCTCCGACGTCTCCGCGTCGCGGTGAGAGCGCAAGGGAGTTACCGCAGCAGGTCGGTCCCGCTCGACCAGTCGCCGCAGGCCGCCGCCGCGGGTCTCGCGCGCGGGCTGGCCGCGCCGTTCGTGCTCTACGAGCGCGACGGAGAGTGGTCCTGCGGCTCGGGGGTGCTCGCCGAGGTCGTGCTGAGCGCCACCGAGGTGAGGCACCGGACGGGCAGCGGCGACTGGCGGTCCGAGCCGACCGGAGCCACCCCGCTGCGCCAGGTCGCGGACGTCCTCGGCGGCCTCGAGGCGACCGGGTGGCGGGCCTACGGCTGGGCGGCGTTCGAGCTCAGCCTGCTCCTGCAGGGCCAGCCGGTGCCGGCCGGCGACGATCCGCTGCTGCACGTGATCGTGCCACGGCGGGAGGTGCGGCTGATCGACGGGGTCGCCGTCCTGCGCGCCGTCGACACCGCCGATCTGGCGGAGCTGGCCGAGCTGCTCGCCGCCGTGCCGAGCGGCCCGCCGGCGGCCAGCGCCCCGCGCGCCGTCGTCGACCTCGAGCACGGGGTCGACGAGTACCGCCGGATCGTCGCGGCGGCCGTCGCCGACATCCGCGCCGAACGGCTGCGCAAGGTGATCCTCTCCCGCGTCGTGCCCGTGGCGGGCGACGTCGACCTGGTGGCCACCTACGAGGTCGGCCGGGCCGGGAACAACCCGGCGCGGTCGTTCATCGTGGACACGGGCCACCTGCGGGCCACCGGGTTCAGCCCGGAGACCATCGTCGAGGTGTCCGCGGACGGCCTGGTGTCGACCCAGCCGCTGGCCGGCACCCGGGCGCTGACCGGCGATCCCGCCGTCGACCGCGATCTGCGCGAGGTGCTGCTCTCCGATCCCAAGGAGATCTACGAGCACGCTGTCTCCGTACAGGCCTGCCAGGACGAGCTGCTCCAGGTCTGCCGGCCCGGGTCGGTGGTCGTGGACCAGTTCATGAACGTGCTGCCCCGCGGCAGCGTCCAGCACCTTGCCTCGCGGGTGGCCGGCCGGCTCGCCGCCGGCCGCGACGCCTGGGACGCACTGGGCGCGGTCTTCCCCTCCATCACCGCCTCCGGCGTGCCCAAGCCGGTCGCGTGCGCGGTGATCGGCGACTACGAGGGGGAGCTCCGCGGCCTGTACAGCGGCGCGGTGCTGATCGCTGACTCCGACGGCGGGCTCGACGCGGCGCTGGTGCTGCGCACGGTGTTCCAGCAGGACGGCCGGACCTGGCTGCGCGCCGGGGCCGGCATCGTCGGCCACTCCGACCCCGACCGAGAGGCGGAGGAGACCCGGGAGAAGCTGCGCAGCGTCAGCCGTTTCCTGGTCGCGGCGCCCGCCGCGCCGGCCGCCCCGGCTGTTCCCGCCGCGCGGGCGGGCACCCCCGGGTACCAGCTCGAGGATGTCCGCCGCATCGTGGCCGAGCTGATCGACGAGGATCCGTCGGCGATCGGCAACGAGGCGAACCTGTTCGAGCTGGGCCTGGAGTCCATCGCCCTGATGAAGGCCGTCGGCCGCTGGCGCCGGGCCGGGACGGCGGTCTCGTTCGCCGAGCTCGCGGAGAATCCGACCGTCGACGGCTGGTGCAAGCTCCTGTCGATGCGGGCGCCCGCCGAGCCCGCCGGCGTGGGTGACGCCGCGGCGTCCGGCGGCGCGCTGGGCCTCGCGGGACGCGACGGCGGCCAGCGGGCCGGCGGCCAGCCGGGAGACGGCGCCGATCCGGCGCCCGGTACAGCCGCGGCGCCGGCGGGCGCCGAGGCGTCAGAGGCGGCCGAGTCGTCCGGGGCATTCGGGGCATCCGCCGGGTCCGGGCTGGACCTGGCCTCGGAGCCGTCCGACGACCTGTCGATCTCCACCGCCGACGACGGCGCGGAGGCCGGTGAGTTCCCGCTCGCGCTCATGCAGCATGCCTACTGGGTCGGCCGGGACGGCGGGCAGCCGCTCGGCGAGGTCGCGGCGCACCTATACACCGAGTTCGACGGCGCGGGAGTCGACGTCGACCGGCTGCGCACGGCGATCGAGGCGCTCGTCGTGCGGCACGACATGCTGCGCGTGCGGATCACGGACAACGGGAGCCAGGTCGTCGAGGCGACCTCGGGCTGGCGCGGTCTCACCGTGCACGACCTGCGCGAGCTCGGCCAGGCCGAGACCCAGGCCCGGCTCGCCGCGGTGCGGGACCGGATGTCGCACCAGATGCTGGACATCGAGCACGGCGAGGTGTTCGCCACCGCGCTGAGCCTGCTGCCGGAGGGCCGGACCAGGCTCCACCTGGACGTCGACATGGTCGCGGCGGACGCCGTCAGCTACCGGGTGCTGCTCAACGACCTCGCGCGGTTCTACGACCGTCCCGGCGAGGCGCACCCGCCGCTGGGCTACACCTTCCGCGAGTACCGCGCCGCGCGGGGCCCGGCCAGGCGCGCGGCGGCACGCGCGGCCGCCGAGTGGTGGCAGGGCCGGCTGCCGGGCCTGCCCGGCGCGCCCGGCCTGCCCCGCCTGGCCTCGCCCGACGACGCGGGCACCGCCGGGAGCACCGGCGCCACGAGCGCGGCGGGCGCTACCGGCTCCACCGGCGAGCCGCCGCGAGTGACGCGGCGTCACTTCGTCCTCGGTCCGTCGGCGCGCCAGGCGTTGCAGCGCGCCGCCCACAGCCGGGGCGTCACCCCGGCGATGGCGGTGGCGACCGCGTTCGCCGAGGTGCTCGCCGGGTGGAGCACCGAGTCCCGGTTCGTCCTCAACGTGCCGATGTTCGACCGCGACCAGGTGCACACGGACGTCAACCAGGTGGTCGGGGACTTCACGAGCTCGGTGCTGCTCGAGGTCGACCTGGCCGAGCCGCAGCCGTTCGCGACCCGGGTGCGCCAGGTCCAGGCCCGGCTGCACGCCGACGCGGCGCACGCGGACTACTCCGGTGTGGAGGTGCTGCGCGACCTGACCCGCCGCACCGGCGAGCAGGTGCTGGCGCCCGTGGTGTTCACCAGCGCGCTCGGGCTCGGAGAGCTGTTCGGCCCCGGGGTCCGCCAGCACTTCGGCGACCCGGTGTGGATCATCTCGCAGGGCCCCCAGGTGCTCCTGGACGCGCAGGTCACCGAGCTGGACGGCGGCCTGCTCGTCAACTGGGACGTCCGCGACGGCGAGTTCGCCCCGGGCGTGGTCGACGCGATGTTCGGCGCCTTCGAACGGCTGGTGCGCGGCCTCGCCGACACCGCGGGCACCTGGGACACGGCGGTCGACGGCCTGGTGCCGGAACCGGCCCGTGCCATCCGCGCCGCGGCCAACGACACCGCCGGGCCGGTGCCGACCCGGCTGCTGCACGAGGGGTTCTTCGAGAACGCCGTGCTGGCCCCCGACGCCCCCGCGCTGCTGTGGGACACCGCCGGCGGCCCGGGCTCGCTGGCCTACGGCGAGCTGCGGCGCCGGGCACTGGGGCTGGCCGGCGCGCTGGCCGGCCACGGCGTGCGCCGCGGTGACCTGGTCGGAGTCAGCCTGCCCAAGGGGCCGTCCCAGGTGGTCGCCGTCCTCGGCGTCCTGGCGGCGGGCGCGACGTACGTGCCGGTCGGCATCGAGCAACCCGCCGCCCGGGTGGAGCGGATCGCGGCCGCCGCCGGGTTCGGGGTGCTCATTACCGAGTCGCCCCGGGACGGCGTGCCCGCCGGGGTCGTCCAGCTGGCGCCGGACCAGCCCGCCGAGCCGGCGCCGGTACCGGATCTAGCCGCGCCCGGCGGGCTCGGAGGGCTGGACCGGCCGGCCTACGTGCTCTTCACCTCCGGATCGACCGGTCAGCCCAAGGGCGTGGAGGTCGGGCACCGGGCGGCGATGAACACGATCGCCGACCTGATCGAACGACTGGGCCTGGGCACCGACGACCGGACGCTCGCCGTGTCGGCGCTGGACTTCGACCTCTCGGTGTTCGACATCTTCGCCCCGCTGTCGGCCGGCGGCGCCGTGGTGCTCGTCGACGAGGACTCCCGCCGGGAGGCCAGCCGGTGGGCGGAGCTGATCCGCGACCACCGCGTGACCGTCCTCAACTGCGTCCCCACGGTGCTGGACCTCGTCCTCTCCGCCGGGGTGGCGCTCGGGGACAGTCTGCGGGCGGTCCTGCTCGGCGGCGACAAGGTGGGCGTGGACCTGCCGGGCCGGCTCGCCGCGGCGGTGCCGGGCTGCCGGTTCCTGGGCCTGGGCGGCACGACTGAGACGGCCATCCACTCGACGATCTGCGAGGTGGAGGGGACGTCCCCGCTGCCGCCGCAGTGGCGCTCGGTCCCCTACGGGACGCCGCTGCGCAACGTCCGGCTGCGGGTGGTCGACCCGCTCGGCCGCGACTGCCCCGACCACGTGGCCGGGGAGCTCTGGATCGGCGGTGACGGCGTCGCCCGCGGCTACCTGGGCGATCCCGAGCGCACCGCGGACCGCTTCGTCGAGCACACCGGAACCCGGTGGTACCGGACGGGTGACATCGCCCGGTACCTGCCGGACGGCACGGTGGACTTCCTCGGCCGGCGCGACGACCAGGTGAAGATCCGCGGCTTCCGGGTCGAGCTGGGCGAGGTGGAGGCAGCCTTGACCGCGCTGCCGGAGGTCCGGGTGGGGGTGGCGGTGCTCGTGCGCGGCGCGTCCGGGCATCCCGCGGTGCTCGGCGCCGGCGTCGTGCCGGCCACCCCCGCCACGGGCGAGGCCGACGGCGGCGGGGCCGGCGGCGAGAGCTCCGGCGACGGCGCGGGCATCGCCGGCGCCGTGCGCGAGGGGCTGCGCCGCGCGCTGCCGCCGCACATGGTCCCGGACCTGGTGGTCGCGCTCGACAGCCTGCCGCTCACCGCCAACGGGAAGATCGACCGCCGGACGGTGACGACTGCCGTCGAACAGGCGGTGGCCGGCCGGGCGACCGACCACGCACCGCCGCGCACCGACCTGGAGCGGGTCGTGCACAACGTCTGGCACGAGGTGCTCGGGGTGGCCGAGTTCGGGATCACCGACGAGTTCTTCGCGCTGGGTGGTGACTCCGTCCTCGCCACCGCGCTCGTCACGCGGCTGCGCGACGAGCTGGACACCACCGCCGTCACAGTGCGCTCGGTGTTCGGGGCGCCGACCGTCGCCGCGCTCGCCGAGCGGATCCGCGCCGCCGACACCGTCCCCGGCCGGGCGGAACGGGTCGCCGCGATCGCGCTGGAGATCGCGGCGATGTCGGACGACGAGGTCGCGGCCGAGCTGGTCGACCCGGACACGCTCCCCGCCGACTTCGGCGGTGCGTCGTGACCGCCCCGGCGCCGGTGGACGAGGGCTGGACGCGCTGGCCGGCGGAGCTCGAGCGGCGCTACCTGGACGGGGGGTACTGGGGCGACCAGGCCCTGGGTGACCTGCTGCGGGAGTGGGCGCGCCGCTTCGGGCCGGCGACGGCGCTCGTCTCGGGACCCGACCGGATCAGCTACGCCGAGCTGGACGCGGCCGTGGACGATCTCGCTGCCGGGCTGGCCACCATCGGCATCGGTCCCGGTGACCACGTGGTGGTGCACCTGCCCAACCGCGCCGAGTTCGTGACCGTGCTGTTCGCGCTGCTGCGCCGGGGCGCGATCGGCGTCCTCTCGCTGCCCGCCCACCGCAGGGTCGAGATCGAGCACCTCACGCGGCTCTCCGGCGCGGTCGGCTATGTGATCGCCGACCGGCACGAGGGCTTCGACTACCGGGAGCTGGCCCGGGAGGTCACCGAGGCGGTTCCCGCCGTGCGCCACGTCCTGGTGGCCGGTGAGCCCGGGCCGTTCACCGCGCTGTCGGCGCTCGCCACGGCCGGGCGCGCCGCCCGGCTCGGCGGCGGGGCGGGCCCGGATCTCGGCGCCGAGCGACCGGATCCGGGCGGTATCGCGGTGCTGCTGATCTCCGGCGGCACCACCGGCAAGCCGAAGCTGATCCCGCGCACCCATCGCGACTACGCCTACAACGCCCGCGCCAGCGCGGACGTCTGCGGGCTGACGGCGGACGACGTGTACCTCGTCGCGCTGCCCGCCGCCCACAACTTCCCGCTGGCCTGCCCGGGGCTGCTCGGCGCGTTCGGCGTCGGGGCGACGGTCGTGATGGCTCCCTCCCCGAGTCCGGACGTCGCCTTCGACCTGGTCGCCCGCGAGCGGGTCACCGTCACCGCGCTCGTCCCCCCGCTGGCCCGGCTGTGGGTCGAGGCGGCCGGGTGGGAGGGGCCGGACACGACGAGCCTGCGGCTGGTCCAGGTGGGCGGCGCCAAGCTCGACGAGGGCCTGGCGCGGCGGATCACGCCGACCCTCGGGGCGAAGGTCCAGCAGGTCTTCGGCATGGCCGAGGGCCTGCTGAACTACACCCGCCTCGACGACCCGGACGAGCTCGTGTTCACCACGCAGGGCCGGCCGCTGGCCGTGGCCGACGAGGTCCGGGTGCTCGACGGGTCCGGTGCCGGGGTGGTCCCGGGCGAGGTGGGCGAGCTGTGGACCCGCGGGCCGTACACGATCCGCGGGTACTACCGGGCCGCCGAGCACAACTCTGCCGTCTTCGACGGCGACGGGTACTTCCGCACCGGCGACCTCGTCCGCCAGCTCCCGACCGGCCACCTCGTGGTCGAGGGCCGGGTCAAGGACGTGATCAACCGGGGTGGCGAGAACGTGTCCGCGGGTGAGCTGGAGGAGCACCTGCTGACCCATCCGGCGATCGGGCAGGTGGCGGTCGTCGGCATGCCGGACCCGGACGTGGGCGAGAGCGTCTGCGCGGTGGTGGTCCTCGCGCCGGGCGAGGCCCTCCGGCTCAAGCAGGTCAAGAGCTACCTGCAGGAGCGCGGCCTGGCCCGGTTCATGCTCCCCGACCGGCTCGAGGTCGTCGGCGAGTTCCCGCTCACCGCCGTCGGAAAGATCGACAAGCGGGAGCTGCGGAGCTGGCTGGACCCCTGAGCCTTCCGCTCTGACATCGACGGCGCTCGCCCCTGCCTCCCGGTGGGCGCCGTCGGAACATCGCCGACCATCGCATTTTTCTACCCGTCTCCCGCGCCGCCGCCGTCGTGCCTCGGCGTTGTCCGGGCGGCGGGGTCCGCGCGGCTCGCCCGCGTCGCATCCGGAGGTAGTGGACACGTGGCCAGCCCCGAGCCCCAGGAGCGCAAGCGCGAGCTGCTCCGTCGCCGCCTCGCGGCGGAACAGCTCGCCGCCACCGACCCGGCGGCGCCGCCCGTGCGCGGCCGGCGGGTGCCCGGCCAGGGCCATCCGCTCAGCCCGGGCCAGCTCCGGATGTGGTTCCTGCAGCAGCTCGACCCGTCCAGCGCCGCGTACAACGTCGCCGCCGCCTTCGACCTCACCGGTCCGGTCGACGCCGACGCGCTGCACGCGGCCCTGCGCGCCGTCGCGCACGGTCACGAGATCCTGCGCACGACCTACCGGGTGCCCGCCGGTGGCCGGCCCGAGCAGGTCGTCCACGCCGAGCTGGACCCGCAGTGGTCGAGCCACGACGTCTCCGGGGAGCCCTCGGCCAGCCGGGAGCGGCTCGCCGACGAGATTGCGCGGCGCGCGGCCCGCCGTCCCTTCGACCTCACCAGCTCCTCGCCGCTGCGGGTGACGCTGATCAGGCTCGCCGCCGACCGGTTCGTCCTCGTGGTGGTCGCCCATCACGTGGCCTGGGACGACGCGTCCTGGGAGATCTTCTTCCGGGAGCTGTTCGCCCACTACGACAACCTCCGGGCCGGCGACGGCCCGCTGCCCGCCGACGAGCGGACGGCGCAGTACATCGACGTGGCCGGGCAACCCAGGGGCGCTGACGCGCAGGACCCCGACCCGGCGGCGCTGGACTACTGGCGCGGCCAGCTCACCGCGCTGCCCGAGCCGCTGCGGCTCCCCGGCGGCGAGCCCGTGGCGGCCGCCACCGCCGCCGGGGCCGACCCGGGCAAACTGGCCGACCCGGGCGGCCAGGTCGTCCACCAGGCGGTGGCCGGGCTCGGGCGGCGGGTGCGCGCGTTCGCGGTCGAGCACGGCGCCACGCCCTTCATGGTGCTGCTGGCGGCCTTCGCCGCGGTGCTGCACCGGCACACCGGGGCCACCGACATCGTGGTCGGCTCGCCCGTGGTCAACCGGGACCAGCCCGGTGCCGACCGCCTCATCGGCTATTTCGGCAACACGGTCGCGCTGCGGGTGCGGGTCCGCCCCGGCGACTCCTTCCGGGACCTGCTCGCGCGGACCAGCGAGACCTGCCGCGGCGCCTTCGCCCACCAGCACGTCGACCTGGAGGACGTCGTCCGCGCGGTCAACCCGGACCGCTCCGACGGCGTCTCGAGCGTGTTCACCACCCTGTTCGCCGTGCGGACGGCCGCTGCCGAGCACCTCGGCGCGCGCGAGCTGAGCGGCGCGCGCCGGCCGCTGCACACCGGTGACGCCCAGTTCCCGCTGGGAGTCACCGTGGAGATCGGGGCCGACCAGCTCGATCTGGAGGCCGGGTTCCTCACCGCCGCGGTCACCGCCGGCTTGGCCGGCGCCGTGCTCCGCCACCTCGAGACGTTCCTCGACCATGCGACGCGCCATCCGCGGCGGCCGCTCGCCGCCGTCGACCTGCTCACCGGTTCCGAGCGCCGGCGGACGCTGGTCGACTGGAACGACACCGCGGCGCCGAGCCCCGACGCGACCTGGGCCGAGCTGCTCGCGCGGCGCGCCGCGCGCGCTCCCGGGCACGCCGCCGTCGTCACGTCCGGCGGCACCCTGACCTACGGCGAGCTGGTCGGACGGGCCGACGCGCTTGCCCACCGGCTGCGCGGCCTGGGCACCGGCCCGGGCACCATCGTCGCGCTGGCGCTCCCGCGCACGCTCGACCTCGTCGTGGCCCTGGCGGGGGTGACCCGCGCCGGCGCCGCCTACCTGCCGGTGGACCCGGGGTACCCGGCCGACCGGATCACGCTCGTCCTCGAGGACGCCGCGCCCTCGCTGCTCATCACCACCCGCGAGCTCGCTGCGACGCTGCCCATCCCCGCCGGCGTCACCGTCGTCCTCGTCAACGGGCCGGCCGCCGGGACCGAGTCCGGGGCCGAGCCCGGGTCGGTGCCCGAACCGCCGGCCGTGGCCGCGGTCCCGGCGGAGCTGGGAAGCGCCGCCTACGTCATCTACACGTCCGGCTCGACCGGGCGTCCCAAGGGCGTGGTGGTGCCGCACCGCGCGCTGACGAACTTCCTGGCCAGCATGGTCGACCAGTTCCAGCTGGGTGACGGCGACCGGGTGCTGGCACTGACGACGCTGTCGTTCGACATCGCGGCGCTGGAACTGCTCGCCCCGCTCACCGCCGGCGCCACCGTCCACCTGGCCGGCCAGGACGAGGCCCGTGACCCGACCGCGCTGGCGGCGCTGCTGGCGGGCGGCGGGATCACCGTCGCGCAGGCCACCCCCTCGATGTGGCAGTCGATCCTGGCGGCGAGCGACGACCGCTTCCCCGGGGTGCGCGTGCTCAGCGGCGGAGAGGGCCTGCCGCCGGCGGTGGCGACCACGCTCGCCGAACGGGCCGACGAGGTCGTGAACCTGTACGGGCCGACCGAGACGACGATCTGGTCGACGGCCGGCCCGGTCGCCGGCGACGGACGGCCGACCGTGGGCCGTCCGATCCGCTCGACCCAGGTCTACCTGCTGGACACCGCGCTGGCCCCGGTCGCCCCCGGCATGCCCGGCGAGCTGTACATCGGCGGGGCGGGCGTCGCGGACGGCTACCTGCGCCGGCCCGGCCTGACCGCGTCCCGCTTCGTCGCCGACCCCTTCAGCGCCGGGGGGCGGCTCTACCGCACCGGCGACCTGGCGCGCTGGACCGCCGACGGCGAGCTGGACGTCCTCGGCCGGGTCGACGACCAGGTCAAGGTGCGCGGGTTCCGGATCGAGCCGGGCGAGATCGAGGCGGTGCTCGGGCGGCATCCCGCGGTGGCGCGCTGCGCGGTGGTGGCCCGGGACGACGGCCCGGCGGGGCGGCACCTCGTCGCCTACGTGGTGCCGGCCGCGCCGGGGACCGTGGTCGACCCGGCGCTGCTGCGTGAGCACCTGGCGGCGGCCCTGCCGGAGCACATGGTGCCGGGAGCGTTCGTCCAGCTGGCGGCCCTGCCGACCACGCCGAACGGGAAGCTTGACCGGCGCGGGCTACCCCGGCCGGACTTCGCCGCGGCGGCCGGGTCGCGGGCGCCGGCCACCGCCGCCGAGTCGCTGCTCTGCGATCTGTTCGGGACGGTTCTGGGCATCGAGCGGGTCGGTGCCGACGACTCCTTCTTCCACCTCGGCGGCGACAGCATCCTGGCGTTCCAGGTGGTCGCCGGTGCCCGCGCCGCCGGCCTGGCCTGCGTGCTGCCGGACATCTTCCGCCACCCCACCCCGGCGTCCCTCGCCGCCGCGGCGGAACAGGCCACTGTGCCACCGCCCGCCGACACAGCCCTCGACGCGGATCTCGCCGGGGTGAGCGCCGTCGACCTGGAGCGCTGGCGGGCCCGGTACCCGGATCTGACCGGTGTCCGGCCCGTGTCGCCGCTGCAGGCCGGCCTGGTCTTCCACTCGCTGCTCGGCGACGGGTCCGGGACGGTTCCCGGCGCGGCCGGTTCCGACGCCTACATCCTGCAGTTCGTCGTCGACCTGCGTGGACGGCTCGACCCGGCCCGCCTGCGCGCGGCGGGCCGGGCCCTGTTCGAGCGGCACGAGAACCTGCGCACCGCCTTCCTGTACGACGGCGACGCGCCCGTCCAGATCGTGCTGGCCGATCTCGCGCCGGCCGCCTTCGACGAGGTGTGGACGGAGGTCGACCTCGCGGGCTGGCCGCGGGCCGAGGCGCTGGCGGAGGCCGAGCGGCTGGGACGGGCCGACCGGCAGACCCCCTTCGACCTCACGGCGCCGCCGCTGGTGCGCTTCCTGCTGCTGCGCACCGGCCCGGACGCCTGGCGGCTCGTGCTGAGCCCGCACCACGTGGTGCTCGACGGCTGGTCCGTCCCGCTGCTGCTGCGTGAGCTGTTCCGCCGGTACGAGCTCGCCCGGGCGGACGGGCCGGCCGCCGCGCTGCCGCCGGCGCCGTCCTACTGGGAATACCTGCGCTGGCTGGCCGGCCGGGACCGGGACGCCTCCCGGCGGGCCTGGGCCGCCGCGCTGGCCGGCGTCACCGAGCCGACGCTGCTGGCCGCGGCCACCGCCCGCCCGAGCACCCCGACCCAGACCGCGGCCCACGCCCCGGACCAGGTCCCCGAGCAGGCTCCAGATCAGGCCGTGGATCAGCGGGACACGGTGGACGGCGGGGTGACCGCCGCGGTGGAACGTCACGCCGACGCCGCCCTGACCGCCGCCCTGGGAACCTTCGTCCGCGAGCGCGGGCTCACCCTCAACACCGTGCTGCGCGCCGCGTGGGCGGTCGTGCTCGGCCGCGCGGTCGGGCGCGACGACGTCGTGTTCGGGACGTCGGTGGCCGGCCGGCCGGCGGAGCTGCCCGGCGCCGCGGAGATGATCGGGCTGCTGCTCGCGACGGTGCCCGTCCGCGTCACCCTCGAGCCGGCCGAGAGCTTCGCGGGCCTGCTCGACCGGGTGCGCGCCGACCAGACGGCGACCCTCGAGCACCACCACCTGGGCCTGGCCGACATCCACGCGGCCGCGGGGCTGCCCGAGCTGTTCGACACCCTGTTCGTGCTGGAGTCCTACCCGTTCGACCCGGCCGGCCTGCTCGGGCCGGACAGCGGCCTGCGCCTGGAGGGCCTGGACGGCCACGACGCCACGCACTACCCGCTGACGATCCGGGTGATCCCGGGGGAGCGGCTGCGTATCACCTTCGGCTACCGGCCGGAGCTGCTCTCCGGGACTACCGTCACCGCGCTCGCCGACCAGCTCCTGGACCTGCTCGCCGCGGCCGTCGCAGACCCGGACAGGCCCGTCGGCGCCATCGGCGCGCCCGCCGGGTCCGTGGCGCCCGCCGGCACCGTCGGCGCCGCCCCGGCCGCGACCCGTCCGGAGGAGGACGAGCCGACCGGTGCGTGGGCGACCGACACGACGCTTCCCGAGCTGTTCGAGGCCCAGGCGGCGCGGGTTCCCGACGCCGTCGCGGTCACCTGGGGCGAGCGGCGGCTGACCTACGCCGAGCTGGACGCCGCCGCGAACCGCCTCGCCCGCCTGCTGGCCACCCGCGGGGTGGAGCCGGAGTCGCTCGTCGCCGTAGCGCTGCCGCGCTCGATCGACCTGGTCGTCGCCCTGCTCGCGGTGCAGAAGGCGGGCGCGGCCTACCTGCCGCTCGACACCGCCTACCCCGCCGACCGGCTCGCCTTCATGCTTTCCGACGCGGCACCGGTGTGCCTGGTGACCTCCACCGAGGCGCTGCCGGCCCTGCCCGCGCGCACCCGGGTGCCGGTGATCGCGCTGGACGCGCCGCCGGTCGTGGCCGCGCTCGCGGAGCAGTCCCCGGCCCGGCTGCCCGCCGCCGGCCGGGCCCGGCCGGAGAACGCGGCCTACGTGATCTACACCTCGGGCTCGACGGGACGTCCCAAGGGCGTTGTCGTCCCGCACCAGACGGTCACCAGGCTGTTCGCGCACACCCAGCCGTGGTTCGGCTTCGACGAGACCGACGTGTGGACGATGTTCCACTCCGCGTCGTTCGACTTCTCCGTCTGGGAGCTGTGGGGCCCGCTGCTGTACGGCGGCCGCCTGGTCGTCGTCGACCACCACGTCTCGCGGTCGCCGGAGCTGTTCCTGGACCTGCTCCGGCGGGAGTCGGTGACCGTGCTCAGCCAGACCCCGTCGGCGTTCAGCCAGCTCATCGAGGCCGACCGGGCGGGCGGGGAGGACCCGGCGGGGCTGGCGCTGCGGTACGTCGTGTTCGGGGGCGAGGCGCTCGACCTCGGCCGGCTGCCCGCCTGGTACGCCCGCCACCGCGACGACGCCCCGGTGCTCGTCAACATGTACGGCATCACCGAGACGACGGTGCACGTCACCTACCTGCGGCTGGACGAGGCCGTCGTCGCGGCGGCGCGGGCCAGCCTGGTCGGCGGGCCCATCCCGGGGCTGCGGGTGCACGTCCTCGACCAGCACCTGCGGCCGGTGGCGCCGGGCGGCCTCGGCGAGCTGTACGTCAGCGGCGCCCAGCTCGCCCGCGGCTACCTGGGCCGGCCCGGTCTCACCGCCACCCGCTTCGTCGCGGACCCGTTCGGCGGGCCGGGTGCCCGGATGTACCGCACCGGCGACCTCGCCCGCCGAACCGCCGACGGCGGCTTCGAGTACCTCGGCCGGGCCGACGACCAGGTCAAGGTGCGAGGCTTCCGCATCGAGCTCGGCGAGATCCAGGCGGCGATCGCGACCCACCCGGCGGTGGAGCAGGCCGTGGTGCTGGCCCGGGAGGACCAGCCGGGGCAGCGGCGGCTGGTCGGTTACGTCGTGGCCGCGCCGGGGCGCCGGGTCGACTCCGAGGAGCTGCGCCGGCACGCCGCCGCCATGCTCCCCGAGTTCATGGTGCCGGTTGCCGTGCTGGCGCTGGACGCCTTCCCGCTCACCGGCAACGGCAAGCTCGACCGCGCCGCCCTGCCGGCGCCGGATCTGGCGAGCGTCTCCACCGGCACCCGCGCCCGCACCGAGCGGGAGCGAACGCTGTGCGCGGTGTTCGCGGGCGTGCTCGGCCTGGACGAGGTGGGGGTCGACGACGACTTCTTCACCCTCGGCGGCGACAGCATCAGCGCGATCCAGCTCGTCAACCGTGCCCGGCGCGAACAGGTCGGCTTCACGCCCCGGGACGTCTTCACCCACCGCACCCCGGCTAAGCTCGCGGCCCGCACCGAGCCCGCCGCCTCCGCCGTTTCCACCGCGCCCGACGGGCCGGCCGCATTCGCCGGACCTGGCGCCGCGCCTGACCGCCCTGGCGGAGCGGGAACGGGCCTGGGTGCCGATCCCGAGGCGATCGGCGTGTTCACCCCGCTCCCGATCGTCTCCCGGCTGGCGAGCTGGGGCGGGCCGGTGCGCCGTTTCAACCAGGCCATGCTGGTCTCGACGCCGGCCGGCGCCACCGTGGACCTGCTGCGGGACGCCGTCCAGGCCCTGCTCGACCAGCACGACGCGCTGCGGGCCCGGCTGCTGCGCCTGTCGCCCGCGCTGTGGCTGCTGGAGACCCTGCCGGTCGGTTCGGCGCGTGCCGGCGACCTGCTGCGTCGGGTGGACATCGCCGGCCTCGACGAGGCCGGCCTGCGCGCCGCCGTCGCGGCCGAGTCGGCCGCCGCGGCCGACGGGCTCGACCCCGAGGCCGGCGCGATGCTGCGAGTGAGCTGGCTCGACGCCGGCTCCGACCAGCCCGGGCGGCTGCTGCTGGTCGCACACCACCTCGTCGTCGACGGGGTCTCCTGGCGGGTCCTGCTCTCCGACCTGCGGACCGCCTTCGCGGCCGTGCTCGCCGGGCGAGCTCCCCACCTGGACCCGGTCGGAACCTCGCTGCGCGCGTTCGCCCGGATCACCGCCGAACGCGCCCAGGACCCGGCCCGCCTCGCCGAGCTCGCGCACTGGACGGCGACCCTCGCCCCGGGCGGTCGGCTGCTGGGCGGCGCCCCGTCGACCGGCGCTGCGGCTGCGACCGGCGCCGCGGCGGCTCCCGGGGCGGCCCCCGCTGCGGCCGGCACGATCGCCGACACCGACCGCCTCGTCGTGGAGCTGCCCGCGCGAGCCACCGCGCCGCTGCTCACCTCCGTTCCCGCGGCGGCGGGAACCGACGTCACCGCGGTGCTGCTTGCCGCGCTGCGTGCCGCCGTCACCGGCTGGCGCCGCGAGCGGGGCTGGGACGGATCGTCCGACCTGCTCGTGGATCTCGAGCGCCACGGCCGCGACCCGATCGCGCCCGAGGTCGACATCTCCCGGACGGTCGGCTGGTTCACCGCCATCTCACCCGTCCGGCTGCCGGCCTCCGGCGATCCGGCCTCCGGCGGGCTGGCGTCCGGCGGGCTGGCAGGCACGCTCGAGGCCGTGGCGGGCCGGCTGCGCGAGATCCCCGACGGCGGGGCCGGGTTCGGGCTGCTGCGCTACGCCAACGCGGCCGCGGCGCCGGTGCTCGCCGGGGCGGAGCACCCGGAGGTCCTGTTCAACTATCTCGGGCGGTTCGGCGCAGACGCGGCCGACGCCTGGGCGCCGGCACCGGAGTTCGACGCGCTCGCCGCCGAGCCCGACCCGGCCATGGGCGTCGCCTACCCGCTGACCGTGGACGCCGTCAGCGTCCAGACGCCTGACGGGCCCGTGCTGCGGACCACCCTCACCTACCTCACCACGGTGATCGACCGGACCGCGGCCGACGCCCTGGCCACCGCCTGGCTGGCCGCGCTCGCCGGCCTGGCCGGCCTGGCCGACGATGCCGTCCTGGCTGGCGCCGCTGCCCAGGCTGACACCGCTGGTCCGGCCGCCGTCACCGGTGCGGACGGCGCCGCCGGCCCGGCAGCGACCGGTGACCTGGTCGAGCTGTCGCCGGCCGAGCGGGCGCGGGTCGAGCGGGTGAGCCCGGGGCCCGTCGCCGAGGTCTGGCCGCTCTCGCCGCTACAGGAGGGCCTGTTCTTCCACTCCGCCTTCGACCGCTCCAGCGACGCCTACACCGCCCAGTTCGCGCTCGACTTCGGCCACCGTTTCGACGTAGACCGGCTGCGCCGCGCCTGCGAGACGTTCATGCGGCGCAACCCGACGCTGCGCGCCGGTTTCCTCGGCGACGGGCTGCCCGCGCCGCTGCAGTTCGTCGTCACCGAGCTGCCCGCGCCGCTGGAGGAGACCGACCTCACCGGCCTGCCCGCTGCCGAGCGGGCCGAGCAGGCCGAGCTGCTGGCGCGCCGCGACCGGGAGCGCCCCTTCGACATCTCGAACCCGCCGCTGTGGCGGCTCACCCTGCTGCGCCTCGGCCCCGACCACGACCGGCTGGTCTTCAACCGGCAGGTGCTGGTCTGGGACGGCTGGTCTGGCGCCCTGGTCATCGACCAGCTCCTCGGGCTCTACGAACGTGGCGGCGGTGACGAGGGGCTGCCCGTCCCGGCCGCCTCCTACCGCGACTTCCTGATCTGGCTGCGGGCCCGGGACACCGCGGGCGCCGAGGATGCATGGCGGGCCGCGCTCGCCGACCTCGACGGCCCGACGCTGGTGGTGCCCGAGGCCCGTGGGCTGCCGCCGATCGAGCCCGAGCGGATCACCACCGAGCTGGCCGAGTCGACGGCGCGCGCGGTGCGGGAGCTCTCCCGCCGCCACGGCATCACCGTCAACACGGTGTTCAACGCCGCGCTGGCGCTCGTCCTCGGCAACGCCGTCGGCTCCGACGACGTCGTGTTCGGCACCACGGTGGCCGGTCGGCCCACCGACGTCGAGGGCATCGACGAGGTGATCGGCCTGTTCCTGAACACCGTGCCCGTCCGGGTGCGGCTGGACCCGCGTGAGTCGGTGCTGGACCTGCTCCGCCGGGTCCAGGACCAGCGGGTCGACGTGATGGACCACGAGTACCTGGGGCTCGGCGACATCCAGCGCGCCAGCGGCCGCACGCAGCTGTTCGACACGCTGTACGTGCTGCAGAACTTCATCGACGAGGTGGCCACCGAGCAGAGCAGCGACCGGTTCGGGATCACCGGCGGCACCAGCATCGACCACACGCACTACCCGCTGACGTTCGTGCTGTTCCCCGGCACGCGGATCACGATGCGCCTGGAGTACCGGCCGGACGTCGTCGGCGCGCAGCGGGCTGCGGCGCTGTTCGACCGGTTCCGCGGGCTGCTCGACGAGCTGGTCCGGGACGTCACCGTCCCGGTCGGGTCGGTCGAGGTGCTGCTGCCGGCCGAGCGGGCGGAGCTCGCGGCGAGGTGGGCCGAGCCGTTCCTCCCGGTCGGCACCGAGACCGTCGCCGACATGCTCGCCGCGCAGGTCGCCCGCACGCCCGATCTCACCGCGCTGGTGTTCGGCGACGAGCGCGTCAGCTACGCCGACCTGGACGCGCGGGTCAACCGGATGGCCCGGCTGCTGCTCGCGCGCGGTGCCGGCCCGGAGACGGTCGTCGCGCTGGGGCTCGGCCGCTCGGTGAACATGGTGGTGGCGCTGTTCGCGGTGCTGCGCACCGGGGCCGCCTACCTGCCCCTGGAGCTCGACCACCCGCCCGCCCGCCTGCTCGGCATGGTCGCCGACGCCGGGGCGGCGCTGCTGGTGGCGACCGGCGCCACCGCCGCCTACCTGGACGGCGCCGGCGCCGGGCCCGACGAGCCGGTACCGAGACTGCTGCTCGACGACCCCGCGATGGCCGCGGAGCTCGCAGCCACCGGCGCCGGAGAGCTGTCCGACGCCGAGCTCGGGCTGTTCGCCCGGGACCGCGCCGACCGCCTCGACCACCCCGCCTACGTCATCTACACCTCGGGGTCGACCGGGCGTCCGAAGGGAGTGGTGACCCCCTACCGGGGACTGACCAATATGCAGCTCAACCACCGCGAGGAGATCTTCGCCCCCGCGGTGGCGGCGGCCGGCGGGCGCCGGCTGCGGATCGCGCACACCGTCTCCTTCGCCTTCGACATGTCCTGGGAGGAGCTGCTCTGGCTCGTCGAGGGCCACGAGGTGCATGTGTGCGACGAGAACCTGCGCCGTGACGCCGAGGCCCTCGTCGCCTACTGCGACGTCCACCGGGTGGACGTGGTGAACGTGACGCCCACCTACGCCCACCACCTGTTCGAGCTCGGCCTGCTCGACCGCGCCGAGGACGTTCCGGCGGGGCCGCCCGCGACCGTGGGCGCCGCCGCGACCGCGGGCGCCACCGCGGAAGCCGGGAGCGGGCCCGGGGGCCTGCACCGGCCGCCGCTGGTCATGCTCGGCGGCGAGGCGGTCTCGGAGGCGGTGTGGAACCGGCTGCGCGACACCGCGGACACCGCCGGGTACAACCTGTACGGCCCCACCGAGTACACGATCAACACTCTGGGCGCCGGCACCGCCGACAGCCCGACGCCGACCGTCGGCCGCCCCATCCGCAACACCCGCGCCTACGTACTGGACGGCTGGCTGCACCCGGTGCCCGACGGGGTCCCAGGCGAGCTCTACATCGCCGGCGACGGCCTGGCCCGGGGCTACCTCGACCGCTTCGCCCTGACCGCCACCCGCTTCGTCGCCGACCCGCGGGTCCCCGGCGGGCGGATGTACCGCACCGGTGACCTGGTCGTGCGCGGCGCCGCTGACGGGAACCTCGACTTCCTCGGCCGCACCGACGAACAGGTCAAGATCCGCGGCTACCGGGTGGAGCTCGGGGAGATCACCGCGGCGCTCGACCGTCATCCGCGGGTCAGCCAGGCCGCCGTCGTCGCGGCCGACGACACCGGGGCGCCGGGAACCCGGCGGCTGGTCGCCTACGTCGTGCCCGCGGAGCTGACCGCCGCCGACCGGGCCGCCGTCGAGGCCGACCAGGTCGGCGAGTGGCGCCAGGTCTACAGCGACGAGTACGTGCAGATCCCGACCGCGGTGCACCGCGAGGACTTCGCCGGCTGGGACTCCAGCTACGACGGGCAGCCCATCGCGCTGGAGCACATGCGGCAGTGGCGGGCGGCGACCGTCGAGCGCATCCGCGAGCTCGCCCCGCGTCGCATCCTGGAGATCGGCGTCGGCACCGGTCTGCTGCTCGGCCAGCTCGCGCCGGAGTGCGACAGCTACTGGGGGACGGACTTCGCCGCCCCGGTGATCGACAAGCTCCGGGCCGAGACCGCCGGTGACCCCCGCTTCGCCGGCCTGGAGCTGCGCTGCCAGCCGGCGCACGTCACCGACGGCCTGCCGGCCGGGCTCTTCGACACCATCGTGATCAACTCGGTGGTGCAGTACTTTCCCAGCCCCGAGTACCTGCGCGGGGTGCTGCGCGCCGCGCTGGAGCTGCTCGCCCCCGGCGGCGCCCTCTTCGTCGGGGACGTGCGCAACCTCGCCAGGCTGCGGGCCTTCCACACCGCGATCGAGGTGAGCCGGTCCGGTCCCGGCGGGCTCGCCGAGCCCGCGGGCGGCCTGCGTGACGCCGACCTCGCCCGGCTCGCGCCGGCCGTCGATCGCCGGGTCCGGCTCGACAAGGAGCTGGTGCTGGCGCCGGAGTTCTTCACCGCGCTCGCCAGCGAGACCGGCGCCGAGCTCTCGCTGCGGGTCAAGCGGGGCTCGTTCCACAACGAGCTCACCCGGCACCGGTTCGACGTCGTGCTGCGCCGGCCCGCCGCGCCGCCGGAGCCGCCCCCCGCGCCGCCGGTGCGTCTCGGTGAGGCCCCCGTGCTGCTCTGGGGGCATCAGGTCGCCGGTACCGACGCGATCGAGGCGCATCTGCGTGACCGCCGCCCGCCGATGCTGCGGGTCGCGGCGATCCCCGACGCGCGGGTGGCCGGCGAGCTCGCCCTCGCGGCCCGGGTCGCCGGGCGGGACGTCCCGGGCGGTGCCGCCGCGCCCGAGCGCGCGGTCGACGCTGAGCACGCGGTCGACCCCGAGGAGCTGTTCGCGCTCGCCGACCGGCTCGGCTACGAGCAGCACCTCACCCTGTCCGCGGCCGGTCCCGGCCTGTTGGACGCGGTGTTCGTGCGCGCGGTCGACGTCGGCGCGGGCCCCCGCGTGGACGGCTACCTGCCGGACCCGGCGGGCGGCGAGGCCGCGCCGCCACTCGCCAACGACCCGACCGCGGCCCGTGGTGCCGCGGCGCTGGCGGCGCTGCTGCGCGCCGACCTCACCACCGCCCTGCCCGACTACATGGTGCCGGCCGCCTACGTCACGCTGAGCGAGATCCCGCGCACCGCCAACGGCAAGCTGGACGTCGCCAGCCTGCCCCAGGCCGATCCCGCCGTGGCCCTGGTGGCCTCGCGCCCGGCGTCGTCACCGGCGGAGGTCATGCTCTGCGAGCTGTACGCCGAGGTGCTCGGGCTGCCCGAGGTCGGCGTCGAGGATGACTTCTTCGCGCTCGGCGGCCACTCGCTGCTGGCCACTCGCCTGGTCAGCCGGGCCCGCGCCGCGCTCGGCGCAGACCTGGCGATCCGTGACCTGTTCGAGGCCCCGACGGTGGCCGCGCTCGCGGCCCGGGTCGGCGCCGCCGGTGACGAGCCCGCCGTGCCGAGCCGGCCGCCGCTGGTCCCCGCCGACCGCCCGGAGCACATCCCGCTCTCGCCGGCCCAGCGCCGGCTGTGGCTGGTGGACCGCGTCGCGGGCGGGACGAACGCGTACAACTACCCGTTGGTGATCCGGCTGGGCGGCGAGATCGACCTGGACGCGCTGCGCGCCGCCGCCGCGGACGTCGCGGCCCGGCACGAGATCCTGCGGACCGTCATCGCGGAGCACGACGGCGAGGGCTACCAGCGGATCCTCGACCCCGCCGAGGCAGGTCCCGAGGTCCGGTTCGTCGACGTCGCCCCCGCGCGCCCGGGCGCTCCGAGCGCCGGCGCGGAGACGGGCCCGGCCGCCGAACCGAGCCTGGACGGCCCGGAGCGACCCCTTGAGCCGGATGAGCTTCAGCGCCTCGTCGAGCGGTTCGTCGCCGAACCGTTCGACCTGCGGACCGACCCGCCCCTGCGGCTGGCCGTGTTCCGGACCAGCCCCGCCGAGTCGGTGCTTGCCGTGGTCCTGCACCACATCGCGACCGACGAGTGGTCGGACCGGCCGTTCCTGGAGGACCTCGACGCCGCCTACGCCGCGCGCCGTGCGGGCCGGGAGCCGGACTGGGAGCCGCTGCCGGTGCAGTACGCCGACTACACCCTCTGGCAGCGGGAGCTGCTCGGCGAGCCGGCCGACCCGTCGTCGCCGGCGGGCCGCCAGCTCGCCTACTGGGAGCAGGCGCTGCGGGGCATCCCGGCGGAGATCGAGCTGCCGCTGGACCGGCCGCGCCCGGCGGTGCGCGACGGCGCGGGCGGCCGGGAGGCCCGCGAGCTGCCCGCCGCCACCGTGACGGCCCTGCGCGGCCTGTGCGCGCGGACCGGCGCCAGCATGTCGATGCTCGCGCACGCCTCGACGGCCACCCTGCTGCACCGCCTCGGCGCCGGTGACGACATCCCGCTCGGCGTGCCGATCGCCGGCCGCACCGACACCGCGCTCGACCACCTCGTCGGGTTCTTCGTCAACACGCTGGTGCTGCGCTCGGACCTCTCCGCCGACCCGACGTTCGCCGAGCTGCTGGCCCGCACCCGCGAGACGGACCTGGCCGCGTTCGACCACGCCGACCTGCCCTTCGAAGACGTGGTCGCGGCTGTCAACCCGCGCCGCTCGGCGGGCCGCAACCCGCTCTTCCAGGTGATGACCGGCTACCACCACCTGGCCGACGGCGAGCACACCCTGCTCGGCCTGCCGACGTCCTGGCTGCGCACCGAGGCGGGCACGGTGAAGTTCGACCTGGACGTCACCTTCGTCGACCGCGGCGGGAGCGACCAGATCACGCTGCTCGTCGAGTACGCCCGTGACGTGTGGGACGCCGACACCGCGCGGCGGCTGGCGGACCGGTTCGTCGACCTGCTCGGGCAGCTCGCCCGGGACCCGGACCGGCCGGTCAGCCGACTGGCCCTGCTCGGCGGGGACGAGCGCCGGCGGGCCCTGCGGTCCGCCACCGGCCCGCGCCGGGAACCGCCGCAGCCCACCGCGGTGCGCCTGTTCGCCGCGGCGGCCGCGGCCAGCCCGGACCGCCCCGCCCTGGTGGCCGGCGGGACGAAGCTGACCTTCGCCGAGCTGGCCGAGCAGGTCGGGAGCCTGGCCCGGCTGCTCGCCCGGCGCGGGGCCGGCGTCGAGGACGTGGTCGCGCTCGCGCTGCCCCGGGCCCGGATGGTGCCCGCCCTGCTCGGCGTCATGACCGCCGGGGCGTGCTACCTCCCGATCGACACCGACCACCCCGCGGACCGGCTGGCCTTCCTGCTCACCGACGCCCGGCCGCGGCTCGTGCTCACCACCGCGGCCCTCGCCGGCCAGCTGCCGGCGACCGGGGCGGAGGTGGTCGTCCTCGACGACCCGGCCGTCCAGGCCGAGCTGGCGGCCCATCCCGCCGGCCTGCCGATCGCCGGCCTCCCGCCGGCGGGCCAGGCGCTGCGCGGCGACAACGCCGCGTACGTGATCTACACCTCCGGCACCACCGGCCGTCCGAAGGCAGTGGTCGCCACGCACCGCGGCGTGACGAACCTGTTCGCCTCGCACGAGGTGGAGCTGATCCTGCCGGCGGTGGCGGCGCGGGGCGGCGACGGGCCGCTGCGGGCCGTCCACGCGGCGTCGTTCAGCTTCGACGGGTCGTGGGAGCCGCTGCTGTGGCTGTTCGCCGGGCACACCGTGCACGTCGCCGACGAAGCGACGATGCGCGACCCGGCAGCCCTCGCCGAGTACGTGGTCAACGCGCGGATCGACTTCCTCGACGTCACCCCGACATACCTGCGTGAGCTCGTCCACCTCGGGTTCCTCGACGGCGCCCACCTGCCGGGCGTGATCGCGGTCGGCGGCGAGGCCACCCCGGCGCCGCTGTGGGAGCGCCTGCGCACCCTGCCCGGTGTCGTGGCGCACGACCTGTACGGCCCGACCGAGTACAGCGTCGACGCCTACGGCTGGCACGGTGACGGCACGGCCGGCCCCGTCGCGAACACCCGTGCCCTCGTCCTGGACGTCGGTCTCGAGCCCGTCCCGGACGGGGTGCCCGGGGAGCTGTACCTGGCCGGTGACGGCCTGGCCCGCGGCTACCTGGGCCGGCCGGGGCTGAGCGCCACCCGGTTCGTCGCCGACCCGTTCGGCGCCCCGGGCGGGCGGATGTACCGCACCGGCGACCGGGCGCGGCGCCGCGCCGACGGCACGCTGGCCTTCCTCGGACGGGTCGACGACCAGGTCAAGGTACGTGGCTTCCGGATCGAGCCCGGCGAGATCGAGGCCGCGCTGCTGGCGCTGCCCGGCGTCGCCGCCGCGGCCGTGATCGTCCGGGAGGACGCCGCGGGAGACCCGCGTCTGGTCGCCTACGTCGTCCCGGACGGCCCTTGCGCCACGGTCGATCCCGGCGTGGCCGTTCCTGGCCCGGTCGATCCCGCCGCGGCCGATCGCGCGACGGGCGATCGAGCCGTGGCCGATCTCGGCGCGCTGCGCTCCGAGCTCGCGCGGACGCTGCCGTCCCATCTCGTGCCGAGCGCGTTCGTCGCGGTGGCCGAGCTGCCGCGCACCGTCAGCGGAAAGCTGGACCGCGCGGCCCTGCCGGCACCCGGCGAGCCGGCGGCGTGGCCCGGCCGCCGCCCGCGCGGCGCGCGCGAGGAGCTGCTCGCCGAGCAGTTCGCCGCCGTCCTCGGGACGGCGGAGGTCGGCGCCGAGGACGACTTCTTCGCCCTGGGTGGGCACTCGCTGCTGGCGATGCGCCTGCGCAGCCGGATCCGCTCGGTGTTCGGCGTGGAGGTTTCCGCCCGCGACATCTTCGACGAGCCGACAGTGGCGGGCCTGGCCCGCCGGCTCGACGGGGCGGTGGCCGCGGCCCGGCCCGCCCTGGCGCCCGCCGACCGGCCGCAGCGCCCACCACTGTCGCACGCCCAGGCCCGGCTGTGGGTGCTCGGCCAGGTGGAGGGGCCCAGCCCGACCTACAACATCCCGGTCACCTGGCGGCTGGAAGGGCCGCTCGACGTCGGTGCGCTGCAGGCCGCCGTCGGCGACGTGGTCACCCGGCACGAGGCGCTGCGCACGGTCTTCCCCGCCCCGGACGGCGTGCCCCACCAGCGGGTCCTCGACCCCGCCGCGGCCCGGGTGGACGTCGAGCTGATCGAGCTCGGCTCCGCCGGGGACCTGGCCCGGCGTCTGGAGAACGCGTCGGCACGGGTGTTCGACCTCGAGCGCGAGCTGCCGGTGCGGGTCACCGCCGTCCGGCTCGACCCGCGGCTGCACGTGGTCCAGTTCCTGGTCCACCACATCGCCGCCGACGAGGGCTCGGACCAGGCGCTGGCCCGTGACCTGTCGACCGCCTACCGCGCCCGGCTGCGCGGCGAGGCGCCGCGATGGGCCGCGCTGCCGGTGCAGTACGTCGACTACACCCTCTGGCAGCGCGCGTTGCTGGGGGACGAGTCGGACCCGGCCAGCCCCGCCTCGGCCCAGCGCGACTTCTGGCGCCGCGAGCTGGCCGGGCTGCCGGTCGAGCTGGCGGTGCCCACCGACCGGTCCCGGCCGGCCGAGCCGTCCCACCGCGGCGGCGTCGTCGAGCTGACCTGGGACGCCGAGTTGCTCGACCGACTGCGCGCCACCGCCCGGGCGCACGACGTCAGCCTGTTCATGGTGTTGCAGGCCCTGGTCGCGACGCTGCTACACCGGCTCGGGGCCGGCGACGACATCCCGATCGGCAGCCCGGTGGCCGGCCGCGGCGACGAGCGGCTCGACGACCTGGTGGGCTTCTTCCTCAACACGCTGGTGCTGCGGACGGACCTGTCGGGGCCGGTGAGCTTCGGCGAGCTGCTCGGCCGAGTCCGGGCCGCCGACCTCGCGGCCTTCGACCACCAGGACCTGCCGTTCGACCGGGTCGTCGAGGCGGTCAACCCGCCGCGCTCCCTCGCCCGGCACCCGCTGTTCCAGGTGATGGTCGTCCACCTGCCGGCGGCGGGCGCCGCCGCCGGGCTCGACCTGCCGGGCGTGACGGCCCGGCCCGAGCCGGTGCGCGCCGCCACCGCCAAGTTCGACCTCTCCTTCGACTTCCTGGAGCGCGTCACCGAGGCCGGCACGACCGAGCTGGCGGTCGGGCTCGCCTACAGCGCGGACCTCTTCGACCACGCCACGGCCGCGTCGTTCGGCCGCCGGCTGCAGCTGCTCACCGAGGCCGTGCTCGCGGCCCCGACAGCACCGCTGGCTGCCCTGCCCGTTCTCGACGACGCAGAGCGGGATCTGGTCCTGACCGGGTTCAACCGCACCGGGCGCGCGGTCACCGAGCTGACCTGGCCGGCGGCCTTCGAGGCCCAGGCCGACCGCACCCCGGGGGCGGTGGCCGTGGTCTGCGAGGACGTCGAGCTGACCTACGCCGAGCTCGACGCGCGGGCGAACCGGCTCGCACGGCTGCTGGCCGCCCGCGGCGCGGGGCCGGAATCGGTGGTGGCCGTCGCCGTGCCGCGCTCGGCCGACCTGGTCGTCGCGCTGCTGGGGGTGCTGAAGACCGGCGCCGCCTTCCTGCCGCTCGACCTCGACCACCCGGCGGACCGCGTCGCCTTCATGATCTCCGACGCGGGCGCCCGGCTGCTGGTCTCCACCCGCGGCCACGCCGAGGAGCTGATCGCGCTCGGGGCGCTCGGGGCGCTCGGGGCGCTCGGAGTGCCGGGGCCGCTGGGCGATCCGGGCGCGCCGGGCACCGGCGCGCCCGGGCTTGACCTCGTGCTGCTCGACGAGCCCGGGACGGCGGCCGAGTTGGCCACGGGTGACCCGGCCCGGCCCGGCACCGGCGTGGCCACGAGCCTCGACAGCGCCGCCTACGTCATCTACACGTCGGGCTCGACCGGACGTCCCAAGGGTGTGGTGGTCACCCACGAGGGTGTGGGCAGCCTGGTCGCGACCGCTGTCGACCGGCTCGGGGTGAACGGGACGTCCCGGGTGGCGCAGTTCGCCTCGGTCGGGTTCGACGTCGCGGTCTTCGACCTGTGCATGGCGCTGTGTGTCGGCGGGCGCGCGATCATCGTGCCGGCGCAGCGGCGCGTCGCCGGGCCGGAGCTCACCGGGTACCTCGCCGACCACGGCGCCACGCACATGATCCTGCCGCCCGCCCTGGTCGCCGCGTTGCCGGCGGACTGCGCGCTGCCGGCGGGCGCGGTGCTGGTGGTGGGCACCGAGACCGTGCCGATCGAGACGGTGCGCCGCTGGTCGAGCCACCTGCGGGTGGTCGCCGCCTACGGCCTGACCGAGGCGACGGTCAACTCCACCCTGTGGCAGGCGGACCCGGACTGGACCGGCGCGGTGCCGATCGGCGTCCCCGACCCCAACACCCGCGCCTACGTGCTGGATACCGCGCTGCGGCCGGTCGGGGTCGGGGCGGTCGGCGAGCTCTACATCGGCGGCCGCGGGCTGGCGCGGGGCTATCTCGGACGCCCGGAGCTGACCGCCCAGCGGTTCGTCGCCGACCCGTTCGGCCGGCCGGGCGACCGGCTCTACCGGACGGGCGACCGGGCGCGCTGGCGCCCCGGCGGGGTGCTGGACTTCCTGGGCCGGGCCGACGACCAGATCAAGATCCGTGGCTACCGGATCGAGCCGGGCGAGATCCAGTCCGTGCTGATGCGTCACCCCGGCGTGCGCCAGGCGGTCGTGCTGGCCCGGGAGGACCGCCCTGGATCACTCCAGCTCGTCGCCTACGTCGTGCCGGTCGACCCGGCGCAGACTGGCCCGGTGCCCGGCGGCGCTGTGCCCGGCGGTGGCCGGCTCGACCCGGCGGCGCTGCGCGTGCACGCGGCCGAGTACCTGCCCGAGTACATGGTGCCGGCGGCGGTGGTGCTCGTCCCGGGCCGGCTTCCGATGACCCCCAACGGCAAGCTCGACCGGGCAGCGCTGCCGGCTCCCCGGTTCGCGCTCTCGGCAGCCGGCCGTGCGCCGGCCTCGGCGACCGAGGCACGCCTGTGCGAGCTGTTCGCTGAGGTCCTCGGGCTGGGCGACAGCCGTCGCGGGCCGGCGGCAGAGGAACAGGCGGGGCGGCAGCCCACCGCCGTCGGCGTCGACGACGACTTCTTCGCCCTCGGCGGCGACAGCATCATCTCGATGCGGCTCGTCAGCCGGCTGCGGGCCGACGGGTTCGTGGTCCGGCCGGCCCAGGTGTTCCGGCACCGGACGCCGGCCGAGCTCGCGGCGGTGCTCACCGGGGCCGGGGCGCTCCCGGGCACCGTCGTCACGACCGGGGCCGGGCCGCTTCCTGGTGCCGTCGCCACGGCTGTGGCCGGCGACGGCGTCGGCGTGGTGCCGCCGACCCCGCCGCTGCTCGCGCTGCGGGCCGCCGGCGGCGGTGTGGACGGTTTCTCCTCGCCCATGCTGCTGCACGTCCCGGCCTCGGTCACCCTGCCGGCGCTGCGGGCCGTCCTGGCCGCGGTGGCGGAGCGGCACGAGATCCTGCGGGCCCGGCTGGTGCGTGCGGCGACCGGCACCGTCCCCGACGGCCTGCCGGCGACCAGCGCCGACGGCGGTGAGGCGTGGTACCTCGATGTGCCTCCGCCCGGCCCGGCCGGTGTCGGCTCGTGGGTGCGCCGGGTGGAGGTGGGCGCGGACGACGACCTCGACCGGACGCTCGCCGCCGAGGCGCTCCGCGCCAACCGGGAGCTCGACCCCGACGCCGGCGCGATGGTCCGCGTCGTCTGGTTCGACGCCGGGCACAGCAGCTCGGGCCGGCTGCTGGTCCTCGTGCACCACCTGGTGACCGACGGGGTGTCCTGGCAGATCATCCTGGATGATCTCGCCGCGGCCTGGAACGCCCTGACCCGGGGCGGCGTACCGGCCCTCGCGCCGGTGTCGACGTCCTACCGGCGGTGGGCGCTGGGTGTCACCGAGCAAGCCCGGCGACCCGAGCGGGAGGCGGAGCTGGCGTACTGGCTCCGGACCGTCGAGGGCGGCGCGCCGCTACCGCGCCCGGCCGGTGCGCCCAGCGAGCTCGCGACGGGGGAGGACAGTCGGCTCCCGGTCGACGGGGCGACCGCGGCGACCGAGGAGGTCGCGGAGGTCGAGCGGGCGGTACCGGAGCACGACACGGCGGTGGTCGAGCGCGACGCCGGGGCGGTAACCGCGACGATTCCCGAGACCTGGGCCGGCGACGTGCTGGTGGTCGCGCCCGCTGTCTGGGGCGTCGGGGTCGACGAGATCCTGCTCGCCGCGCTGGCGCTGGCGGTGGCCGACTGCCGCCGCCGGTGGGAGGGCACGCAGGCCGCCGGGCTCGTGGTCGCCCTGCAGAGCCATGGCCGCGTCGACCCGGAGGTGGACGAGGCGGACCTGACCCGCACCGTGGGGTGGTTCGCCGACGTCCACCCGCTCTGCCTGGATCAGCGGCCGGTCGACCTTGGCGACCCGGCGGCCGGCGCGGCGCTGGACGCCGCGGTCGTCGCCGTCCACCGGCGCAAGGCCGAGACCCCTCGGGGCGGTAGCGGCTACGGCCTGCTGCGCCATCTGAACCCGCGCACGGCGCCGGTCCTCGCCCGCGCCGGCCAGCCGGCGGTCTACCTGAACTACGAGGGCAGGTGGTCGCGGCCCGAGCCGGCTGACTGGGATGTCGCGCGCGAGGACGAGGGTCTCTTCGCCGGCTGGAACTCCGAGCGCGCCGACCCCTTCCCGCTCACGGTGATCATCCGGGCGCTCGACCTGCCCGGCGGCCTGCGGCTGGTCGCCCGGTGGACGTCCGGCGCCGGCGGGCTCCCGGCATCCGCGGTCGGTGATCTCGCCACGGCGTGGACGCGTGCCCTGGCCGCGCTCGCCGCGCGGGCCCGGCACCTGCGCTAACCCGCTCGCGCGCGGCGCGTGCGGCCCGGCCACGCGCGCCGCACGGGCATCGCGCCCGCGGCAAATCGACGGACCCGTCCCTGACGCATCGAATTTGCCGCAACGAATTTTTGGTTAATCCGACCAAAACCCAGTCAGGTAGCGATTTCGCTGCATAACTAGTTATGGAAGGTTGATGTTGTGGTGCGGGGTATAAGAAAATCGCTCGCGGCGGTATGCGTCGCGGCGGCCGTCATGGTCGGAATCGTGGCCTGCGGCAGCGATGACGACGGGGGTGCGTCCCAGGAGGGGGGCACCGCGGCGGCGGCCGGGTTCCCGGTCACGATCAAGCATGCGTTCGGATCGACGACCATTCCCGCGGAGCCGAAGAAAATCATCGCGCTGAGCTACGAGGAGGACACGCTCGCGGCGCTCGGAATCACGCCGATCGCCTACGGTCAGAACCCCGACAAGCCGGACGGCGACTTCCCCTGGCTCGAGGGCAGGATCGACCTCGCGGACAGCACGGCGCTCGACACCAGCGGCGACCTCAACCTCGAGCAGATCGCCGCACTCGATCCCGACCTGATCCTCGCGACGAACTTCTACGGGCTGGCGGACTACTACGACCGCCTCAGCGAGATCGCGCCGACCGTCGCCTACGAGACCGACGCCGGTATCTCGACCTGGCAGGACGTGAGCACGGTGATCGGGAAGGCGGTTGGTCGTGAGGCCGACGTCGCGAAGGCGATCGAAGCCACCGAGAAGATCGTCTCCGACGCGGCCGCGGAGCTGCCCGGGCTGGCGGGCAAGACGTTCAGCTACAGCTACTACTACGAGTCCAACGGGCTCGCCGTGATCGACGACCCGGAGACGATCTCCATCCAGCTCTACGGCCAGCTCGGGATGAAGCTGTCGCCGCGGGTCACCGCGAGCGTCGTCGACCGCGCGCTGAGCATGGAGAAGATCGGTGAGCTCGACGCCGACTTCATGATGATCGGCTTCGCGACCGACGAACTGCGCACCGAGATGAAGGCCAACGAGCTGTACACGAGGATCCCGGCGGTCGTGGACGGCCGGGCGCAGGAGGTCGACGCCTTCACGGCGGGGGCGGTCAACAACCCGACCATTCTGAACATCCCCTGGCAGCTCGAGCAGCTCAAGCCCACCCTGGCCAAGGTCGCGGCGGCGGGCTGACCAGTCGGGATCACGTCCGGGCGAGCCGGGTGACGCGCGCACGCCGCGCGTCACCCGGCTCGTCGCCGATCGTCGTCGCCGCCAGCGTCAGCAGCGGTGCCGGTGCCGTCGGCGGCGGCGAGCCCCGGCCGCTACGGCTGCCGGGTAAGGTAACCGCCCATCGTGGTGAAGTACTCCGTCGCCGGCAGCTCGCGTCCGTCGTCGGTGCGGACCGTCCGGACCAGCAGCCCGTGGCTGCGGCCGCGCCGCGCCTCGGCGCCGGCCACGATGACGACCCCGTCACCCTCCCGGATGAAGATCCGTCCGGGAGTGCCGCCGTAGATGCCCTTCGACACCTCCGCGGAGACGATCCGCAGCCGCTCGCCGTTGCGGTACGTGTAGGCGTTGGGGTACGGGTCGCACTGGGCGCGGACGAGCCGGTCGAGCTCCTCGGCCGTCCAGGTCCAGTCGATGAGGCTGTCCACGGGCGACCGCTTGTGGAAGAAGCTCGCCTTCGAGCGGTCCTGCTTCGCCCACTCGGTGCGCCCGGACGCCATCAGCTCCAGGCCCTCCACAGCCATCGGGCCGAACAGGGCCAGGGTGCGGTGGAACAGGTCGGCCGTCGTGTCGCGCGGGCCGACCCGCACCCGCCGCTGCAGGACGACGTCACCGGCGTCGAGGACGTCGGTCATCATGTGCGCGGTCACGCCCACCTCAGGCTCGCCGTTGATGAGCGCCCAGATCAGCGGCGCGAACCCGGCATAGGCCGGCAGCAGCGAGTCGTGGATGTTCAGCGTTCCCAGCCGGGGCAGGTTGAAAATCTGCGGCGGAATCCAGGTGCGCCAGTTCGTGGCGACGATGACGTCGGGGTCGGCCGCCTTGAGCAGCGACATCAGATCCTCGTCATCGGGGCGGTTCCGGATCGCCACCGGCACGCCGGCCTCGGTGGCGAGATCGGCGACCGAGTCGTCCCAGATCTTCTCGTAATCGCCTTCGCCCTTTTCGTGCGTGACGACGAGAGTGACGTCATTGTCGGAGTCGAGCAGCGCCTGCAGTGTTCGATGTCCCCAGGTCTGATATCCGAACATTACAACGCGCATGTCGATGCTTCTCCTCTGATCGGCGCTTCGTGCGGTTATTTCTCTGGAACACTGCTTCATGGTGGATGCGCCGATCGGCCGGTCGCGCTCTCGAAACCGGGCAGGTCAAGGGCGGGGATGTCGCGGGATTCGCCGGTGACGTCAGGTGTCGGCCGCCGGTTTCCCCGGATACGCCGCGCCGCCGGCTCGCGTGGAATCCGACCCGTCGGCGGGCTGGCGGGCGACCGCCCCCGGAATACCGGAGCCCGGCCCGGAGCCCGGCCCTCGCGCGGCGACGGTGCCGCCGGCCGGAAAGCGGCGCGGTGGCCGAGCCTTTCCGATCAGCGGACTCCTCGTGCTTCGGGGTTCACGCGGGCCGAGCGGAAGCCCGCTCGCGACATGACCGTCGGACGCTTAAGTGAGGCTTACCTATGTTGTGATGTTCCGCGGCGCATGTCAAGCGAATCGGACATGCACGGACCCGAATCGCGTCGTCAGGGCGCATCCCGACGGCCCGACCCCGCACCCGGAGCGAACAACGCCCGAACCGCACCACGGCGGCCGGCGGTCACCGGCCGGTTCGCGGACCGTCGACCTGACCTACCTGACCGGGCGGCCGGTGCCGGCCGTGATCAGGCGCCGCCGCCGGGGGGCGTGGGGACGACCTGGGTGGGCGTGGGCCCAGCGCCGGTCGGCGAGACCTCCGTCGGCGGTGTGGTCGCGGGTGCCGACGACGCCGGCGCGGTGGTCACCGGTGGTGTTGTCGGCCCCGCCGTGGGAGTCGTCTCGGGCGGATCGGTCTCCGCCGGCGGGGGCGGAGGCGTCGGAGTGGTCGTCCGCCGTGCCCGGGGCGTGTAGGCCGGCCGGTCCGGCGTCTGAACCGGCTCGGTGACGACCACGTCGGTGGTCGGCAGCGGGTCCGGTGTCCGCGGGGCGAACGACGGCGAGGGAGACGTGCCCTCCGCGCTGGTGCCGTCGGAGTCGCCCCCGTTGCCGGTGAACAGCAGGGTGAGCGCGACAGCGAGACCCGCCAGCATCGCCACCGCCGCGCCGGCGACGATCGCGATCGTCGGCGGCCGACCCTTGCGGGCCGATCCGCGGGGGGCGTCGCCGCGGTGGTCGCCGCGCCCCGCGGCCGGTGCCCGGTGCGAGACACCGCCCCCGCGACCGGCGCGTTCGCCGTCCCGGTCCAGCGAGAGCAGGCCGGCGGCCATGTTGGCGTCGTCCTGGTCGAACATGTCGACGGCCGCGGCGAGCGCGCCGATCTGGGTGATGTCGTCGTGCGGGCCAGTGCTCGCCACACCCGGCCCGGTCACCGGCGCGTGCCCGACGGCCGTCAGATCGTCGCCCGGGGTCGACAGGTCCGCCCGCGGCGGCAGGGGCGTCATCTCCCGGCCCGGCATCAGCCGGTCGGTCACCCCGATGTCGCCGCTCGGCGCCGGCTGGCGGTCGGTCGGCGGCAGCGACGACGGGGCCAGGTTCTCCAGGCCGTCGTCCGATGACGGTTCGTCCGCAGCTGGTTCGGACTGGCGGCTGCGCGGATTCGTGACGACCGCCGGGACGGGCGTGGCGTTGCGTGCGATGGGGGTCAGCCGGCGGCGGATCTCGTCGACGTCCGGGCGCAGCTCGGCGGGACGGTCGAGCAGGTCGGTGAGCAGCCCGCGCAGCGGCCCGGCGAGCCGGAACGGCCGCCGCCGGCCCTCCACCACGGCGCTCAGCACCGCGTAGGTCTCCGGGCCCTCGAAAGGCGGGCAGCCCTCGACCGCCGAGTAGAGCGTCGCGCCGAGGCCCCACAGGTCGCTCGCGGGCGTGCCCGAGGAGCCGCGCACCCGCTCCGGGGCGATGTAGGCCGGCGAGCCGACGAGCGCGCCCGTCCCGGTCAGGGTGACGTCGCCCTCGGTCGCGGCGATGCCGAAGTCGGTGAGGCGGACCCGGTTGTCCCGGCCGAGCAGGACGTTGCCCGGCTTCACGTCGCGGTGCAGCACCCCGGCCGAGTGGGCGGCGGCGAGTGCGTCGGCCAGTGCCAGCCCGATCGCGGCGACCTGGTCGAACGGCAGCGGGCCGTGGTTCTTGATGGTGTCGCCGAGGCTGTCCGCGTCGACGAGCTCCATGACGATCCAGTGCCGCTCGTGCTCCTCGACGACGTCGAAGACCGAGACGATGGCCGGGCTGTGCAGCCGGGCCAGCGCACGCGCCTCGCGCAGCACCCGGGCCCGGATGGCGTCCCGTTCCGCCTGCGCGCCCGCCATCGGCACGAGGATTTCCTTGATTGCGACTGGCCGCTGGAGCAGCTCGTCCTCGCCGCACCACACAACGCCAGCGCCACCGCGCCCGATAGGTGTGTCGAGGCGGTAGCGCTGCGCTACGTAGCGGGGTGTGCCGTGCCGAGAGGTGTCGGGGGGCACGCTCGCCGATCTGGCCATCGAGTCAAGTCTGACAGACGAATTGACTGGACCGGACGCAACCCCGTCGGCCGCCGGACCCGTCAGGCCGGCAACCGGCCCTGAGGCTCCTCATGAGGCCGGCCTGAAGGTCGCGAAGAGCTGTCGCATGAGCGGCTGATCCGCCTCCCACAGCTCCTCGGCCGTGTACCAGTACAGAGCGTATCCATGCCCGTTTCGCACCGCGCCACGGTTGAGCACATGCACCGTCCCCCCACCGGAGGCATAGGTGAACTCCCAGTCGGCCTGTGTCGCGCCGTCCGCCCCGTCACCTGGTTCGATCCGTACCCGCCGGTAGTCCCGCACTCGATCCCGGAAGCTGATTTCGTTCGTGCGCCAGTCCTCAATGGCGGAGGTGTTCGCACTCGCGATGCTCCCGATGCGCAAGAACGTACCAGTAGCCGGATCCACGAAGTCCGTATTCCCCTCGCCCCCGGGTCCGGGCCGCCGCTGCCAGCGCGACGGGTAGGCAATCGACCAGCCCGTCGGATCGACGTAGGAGACCCAGCCCGGAGGCGCCGTGACCGGCTCCGAATTCGACGCGACCAGGTCTCCAGCCTGGACTGCCGCGGCTTCCTGGTCAGCCTGGACGGTCGGGCGCGGCCCGGCGCCGGCCGGCTCCGCACCGTCGTCACCCCCGCCGAACACCAGGACGGCGGCGACGACCGCAAGCGCGATCACGACGACGGACGCGACGAGGATCACAGTCAGGCGACGTCCGCGGCTGTGCGTAACGGCGCTCGCCCCGTCCGGACGTCCCAGCACCCCACCCGGGTGCCGCCGCTCCTCCGGCTGGCGTTCGGAGGGCGGGCGGAACAGGTTCTGCCCACTCGTCGGCGGCTCCTGCTCCGGCTCCCGCCGCGGAGGGGCGGCGGCGCGGGGTGCGCTCGGCGGACCCGCGGAGATCCCCGGACCGGAATCGCCGGAGGCCGTGGACCTGCCCGGCCGGGAGAACAACGCCGCGGCCGCCGAGTACCGGCGCCCCACAGCGGACGTCGGTTCCGCGGCGGTGCCGGGCGTTCCCGTGGCGTCGGGCGTACTCCTCGTCCCGGCTGTCCCGGTGGCCTTGGCTGTCCCGATGGCCGTGGTGGCGGCCGGTTCGGTCGAGTCCTGGGATGTCCGCGCCCGCGCCGGGATGCCGCCGAGTGCCCGCATGCGGTCGACCGGTCGCAGCCGCTCAGCGCCCCGGGAACGCTCAACCGTCGCGCCCCGCCGCCGCTCCATCGCCCGGAGCCGCTCCAGCCGACGGGTCAACCGCGGGTGCGCACCAGCCGTTCCCGACTGTCTCGCCGTTCCCGCCGGCCGTGCGTCGCTCGTCGCCGGGTCGCCTGCCCCGACCCGGCTCGCCGTGGGTTCGACGGCCGCCGAGTCCGGTGTCGGGGAGCCGGCCTCCTCCGCGGCGATGACCGCCGCGCTGTCTGTACCGATGTCGGTGCGGGTGTCATTGTCCGCGTCGGCCCGGGTGTTGCCCGTGCTCGCCGGCGACGTCCGGGTCAGCACGGTTCCGTCCGGCGATGCCTCGGCCAGCACGGTGTCGTCCGCCAGCACCCCGCCGGGCACGGTGTCATTCGGCGGCGCCTCGCCGGGCAGGGCGCCGGGCAGGGTGTCGTCTGATGGTGTCTCGCCGGGCAGGGCGTCGTCCGACAGTGGGTCGCCGGGCACGGTGTCGTCTGACAGTGCCTCGCCGGGCACGGTGTCGTCCGGCGGTGCCTCGCTGGGCGCCGCGTTCATCAGCACGGTGCCGGCCAGCCCCGGGGCGGCTGGCGGTGGGCCGGCGGGTGCGCCGCCGGCCGGTGCCGTCGTCGTGCCCGTGAGCAGCGCGGTCAGGTCCGCGCCGCCGTCCTCCGGGGACGAGTGGTCGTCGGACGTTTCGTCGTCCTCCGCCATGGCGTTGTGCGTCTCACCGGCGCGCGCGCCGGCGGTCGCCGGTCCACCGAGGACGGACTCGCCGAGGACGGTGGTCTCGTCGGGCCCGGCATACTGGCTGACCACGGTGTCCTGGTCGGCCGGGGATGCGCCGCCCGTGGATGCTCCGCCCGCGGTGAACGTGTCACCGCCGTCCGCCGCGAACCCGGCCGGGATCGGGGCCGTCGGAGGCCCGGGGGCAACGGGTGTGGGGGCCGCGGGTGTGCCCGACGTCGGAGTGATCGCCGTTACCGCGGGCCGGGATGGTCGGCTGCGGGCCCGGGAGGGCCGGGTGTCCCCGCCGCGTTCGAGGATGTCGCGCAGCCGCGAGCGCACCGTCGCCAGACTCGGCCGGCGTGCCTGGTGGGTGGCCATGAGATCGTCGATCACGGGTGCGAGCCGCCCGGCGGCGCGGAACGGCCGGCGCCGGCTCTGCACCACCGCGGCGAGAATGGAGATCGGGTCGTTCCCGGGGAACGGGGAGACCCCCTCGACGCTGGTGAACAGCGTGGCGCCCAGCCCCCACCGGTCGCTGGCGGCCGTTCCGGCGTCGCCGCGGGCCCGCTCGGGTGCCAGGTAGGCCGGGGAGCCGAGAACCATCCCGGTGCTGGTCAGTCGAGGGTCGCCATGGCTGACGGCGATCCCGAAGTCGGTGAGCCGGGCGCGTTCGTCCGCTGTCACCAGGACGTTGCTCGGCTTCACGTCACGGTGCACGATGCCCAGGCGGTGGGCGGCCTCCAGCGCGTAGGCGAGGCTGATGCCGATGCGGCAGACCTCGCCGACCCCGAGCCGCCCGCGCTCCTCGATGATCGCCGACAGGGACCGCCCGTCGACGAATTCCATGACGATCCAGGGCAGGTCGCCCTCGGCGATGACGTCCAGGACCGCGACCGCGCCGGGATGATGCAGCCGGCCGGCGGCGCGCGCCTCCCGCAGCACCCGCTCCCGCGCGAGCTCCCGCTCCCCCTCGCTGCCGTCGGTGGGGAGCCGGACCTCCTTGACGGCGACCTGCCGGCCGAGCAGCTCGTCGGTGGCCCGGTGCACGACACCGAAGCCGCCCTGACCGATCACCCCGTCGAGCCGGTACCGACGCCCGACGAGAGCTCGTGGACCGGCTGGACCGCGATCGCCCCGGCGCTCGCCTGACATCGGTTGTCCTCTCCGCTCAGCGTTGACGATTCCATGGGATCACATCCGGTCGGCTCACCGGCAGTGGGGCATGCTGGTCGGGGCCGGTGCCGACGGGCCGTGTGGACCTGGTCCGTGGGCTCGGTGTGACTCGGTGCCGCTGGGTAGCGACGTGGCGCATCCGGGCAGGCAGCCTGGAGGGAAGACGAACCGTCCGGGAGGGAACGTGGACGACAGCGGCTGGGAGCACCTGCGCGGCGAGGCGGTGCGGGTGGCGCGGCACGCCTACGCGCCCTACTCCGGCCTGCGGGTCGGTGCGGCGGCGATGGTCGACGACGGTCGGGTCGTCGTCGGCTGCAACGTGGAGAACGCCTCCTACGGGCTCACACTGTGCGCTGAATGTGGTCTTGTCTCGGCGCTGCGGGCCAGCGGTGGTGGCCGGCTGGTCGCCTTCGCCTGTGTGGACGGCACGGGCGTGCCGCTCGCGCCGTGCGGTCGCTGCCGCCAGCTTCTCCACGAGCACGGAGGTCCCGAGCTCGAACTGGCGACCGCGGACGGAATCCGTACCCTGGGCGAGCTCCTGCCCGGCGCCTTCGGCCCGGCGGACCTGCCGCCCGCGGCGGAGCGGGCACCTGCGGCGGAGCGCGGAGCATGAGCGCTGATGCCCCCGGCAGCGGTCACGGCGGTCCTGCCGCGTCCCACGACGTCGTCGACCTCATCCGGGCCAAGCGCGACGGGGCGGCGCTGCCGGCGGACGCGGTCGCCTGGCTCATCGACGCCTACACCCACGGCCGGGTCGCCGACGAGCAGATGTCCGCCTACCTGATGGCCGTGGTCTGGCGCGGCATGGCCCCCGACGAGCTGGATCACTGGACGGCGGCGATGATCGCCAGCGGCGAACGGCTGGACCTGTCCGGCCTGACCCGCCCGACGGTCGACAAGCATTCCACCGGCGGGGTCGGGGACAAGGTCTCGCTGGTCCTCGCCCCGCTGGTGGCCGCGTGCGGAGCGGCCGTCCCGCAGCTGTCCGGCCGGGGGCTCGGGCACACCGGCGGGACGCTCGACAAAATGGAGGCCATCCCCGGCTGGCGCGCGGATCTCGACCCGGACACCATGCGTGCCGTGCTGGCGGACGTCGGCGCCGTCATCTGCGCCGCCGGCCCCGGCCTGGCTCCCGCGGACCGCAGGCTGTACGCCCTGCGCGACGTCACCGGCACGGTCGAGTCCATCCCGCTGATCGCCTCCTCGATCATGAGCAAGAAGATCGCCGAGGGGACGTCCGCGCTGGTCCTGGACGTCAAGGTCGGCACCGGCGCCTTCATGACCTCACTCGCCGACGCCCGCGAGCTCGCGCGGACGATGGTCGGCCTGGGCACCCGCGCCGGGGTGCGCACCGAGGCCCTGCTCACCGCGATGGACACCCCGCTGGGCCGCACCGCGGGCAACGGCCCCGAGGTGACCGAGGCGGTCGAGACCCTGCGCGGGGCGGGCCCGTCGGACCTCGTCGAGGTCACCGTCGCCCTCGCCCGCGTGATGCTGGACATCGTCGGCCTCAGCGGTGGTTCCGGTGCCGGGCCGGATCCGGCGGAGGTCCTGGCCTCCGGAGCGGCATACGACGTGTGGCGCGCGATGGTCGCCGCCCAGGGCGGCGACCCGGACGCCCCACTGCCGAGCGCCACGTTCACCCGCACCGTCCCCGCTCCGGCGGACGGCTACCTGAGCCGCCTCGACGCCCGTGCCCTGGGCATCGCCGCCTGGCGCCTGGGCGCGGGGCGCGCGCGGAAGGAAGATCCCGTCTCGGCGGCGGCGGGACTGCGGTGGCATGCGACGGTGGGGGAGCAGGTCCAGGCCGGCGCCTCCCTGATCGAGCTCTACTCCGACGACGAGGCGACCTTCCCCCGGGCACTCGCCGCACTCGCGGACGCCGTCTCGGTCACCGACGAACCGCCCGCTCCCACCCCACTGGTCCTCGACCACATCCGCTGACCCGCGCTCCGCCCCGCGCTGCTGATCCGCGCCCCGCGCCGCTGATCCGCGCCCCGCGCCGCTGATCCGCGCCCCGCGCCGCTGATCCGCGCGACTGCCCCGCGCACCGAGCCCGACCTCTGGCCCAGGACCGCCAGCTGTCTTGCTTGCCAGAAAGCGTCCCGCCATCCGCCGGCTTTCAACCCTCTGGTTTTCCGTCGCCCCGCCCCCACCGGCTCGAGTCGCCCGAAGTGTGGCGGGTGAGTGAGTCCATAGACTCATTCACCCGCCACACACCATTTTGGTGTGTATGGATTGTTTCTATTTGGGTTATTTGTGAATCTGCTGGGTGGCTGGTGAACCGCGGTGCGCTGGGATGTGTGGGCGAC
>NZ_UBIZ01000002.1:0-226 GCF_900465275.1 Parafrankia sp. Ea1.12
CCGGGGCAGCAGCCGGGACAGGGCTGCGAGGATCACCCGATCCGCCGGTTCCAGGACCGGGCCGGTTCACCTGCCGGCGCAGCACCGCCACCTGATGTCGCAGGACAAGGAGCTCCGCCTCCTTCGAGGTGTCCCCACGCATCCGGAGCAGCATCAGCCCGAGAGTGTTCCGTGTCAGGGCGTAGAGCAGCGACCACACCATGACCACCCAGCCTGCCCGACAGGA
>NZ_UBIZ01000035.1:0-233 GCF_900465275.1 Parafrankia sp. Ea1.12
CAGGCTGGAGGCCTGGGCGGACAGGAAGGTGCGCCAGGAGGTGTCGGCCCGGCGGGGTGCGGGGTCGATGCCGGCGCGGTGCGGGATCCGCCAGACGGTGGCGACTCCGACCGGGTAGCCCAGCCCGACGAGCTCTCCCTGGATCCGGCGGTGGCCCCCGGTCGGATTCTCCTGCGCGAGGCGCAGGACCAGCTCGCGGATCTCCCGGCGGATCAGTGGCCGTCCGGTCGTCG
>NZ_UBIZ01000011.1:0-484 GCF_900465275.1 Parafrankia sp. Ea1.12
AAGATGAGCAACTCACCTCACGGTTGCGGAACACCATTCAATCTGTTGTCGGAGGTAAATATAACTCAGAAGATTACATTGCTGCTAACCTTCCTGAAAGGCAGTCAAACCGGGTTAAGAGAAGACGAAGAAGACGTACAGGAAAAGAATTCCGCTTGGATGCTCAAATTGATGGCTATGACATCAAGGATGTTATGCTTGATTTGGGCTCAGATGTCAACATTATGCCAAATAAGTCTTGGGAAGCCATGGGGAAGCCAAAGCTAGTTTATTCACCTATACAGTTGCGGATGGCAAACCAATACTGCATTTTAGAAGTTGGGCGCCTGGAGGACGTTGAAATTGATCTTGCTGGTGTAAAGACCTATGCTGATTTCGAAGTCATTGAAATCATGGGAGATAAGGATCCCTACCCTGCTTTGTTGGGAATTGACTGGGCATATGAGAATTATGGCATCATTTACCTCAAAAAGGAGACCATGAC
>NZ_UBIZ01000164.1:0-254 GCF_900465275.1 Parafrankia sp. Ea1.12
GGCACGTTCCTGACCGTGCTGATCAACCCGAAGGTCACCGGTGCCCGGCGGCGGGCCGCGCTGCTCACCGCCGCGAAGGCCGGCACCGACCTCGACCCGGACGAGGCGCACCTGGCCCGGGTCGTCGGGGCGTGTCATGACGACTGTGTAAGCCGGAGGTGGACCAGGATCGACCTGCCTGACTGATCGGGGTAGGTCGGAAAGGGACACCGAATGACGCAAAACCCGACGCTTCGGACTCGCGACGAAGAGCG
>NZ_UBIZ01000248.1:0-309 GCF_900465275.1 Parafrankia sp. Ea1.12
GCGTTCAGCTCCACCGGAACGGCGACCGGCTACGACCTGAACGGGAACGTCCTGTTCTCCGGCCCGGTCACCTCCACCGCCACCCGGTGACAACCACGCCCATCACCTGGTAACGATCACACCCGCCGGCTGGAGGCACTGCCGCTCGATGTGTGGCGGGTGAGTGAGTCCATGGACTCACTCACCCGCCACAGTTTTGTGGTCGGGGTGTTCCCGGGTCATACGGGAGCGGGGCTTTTGCCCTATCCATGGCGGATGTTCCGAAATTTCGAGGACGCGGACCCGGCCCGGTGTCGTTGTCCTCCTGGC
>NZ_UBIZ01000136.1:0-624 GCF_900465275.1 Parafrankia sp. Ea1.12
GGCGTCGCGGCCGTCGCGCACGAGGCCGGGATACCTCTGATCATCGACAACACGCTGGCGACGCCCTACCTGTACCGGCCGTTCGAGCACGGCGCCGACATCGTCGTGCACTCGGCGACCAAGTTCATCGGCGGGCACGGGACGTCCATCGGCGGGATCATCGTCGACGGCGGCCGGTTCGACTGGGGCAACGGGCGCTACCCGCGGTTCACCGAACCGGACCCGGCCTACGACGGCCTGGTGTTCCTCGACGCCTTCCCCGAGACGGCCTTCATCCTGCGGGCCCGCGCGCGGCTGCTGCGCGACCTCGGCCCCGCGCTGGCGCCGATGAACGCGTTCCTGCTGTTGCAGGGCCTGGAGACGCTGTCGCTGCGGATGGAGCGGCACAGCGCCAACGCGCTGCGCGTCGCCGAGTGGCTGGCCGCGCGCGACGAGGTCGGCTGGGTGGCCTACCCGGGGCTGCGTTCCAGCCCGTGGCACGCCGCGGCGGCGCGTTACCTGCCGCGCGGCGCGGGCGCCGTGCTGGCGTTCGGTATCGAGGGCGGTGCGGCGGCGGGCCGGAAGTTCGTCGAGGGCCTGGAGCTGTTCAGCCACCTCGCCAACATCGGCGACGTCCGCTCGCTG
>NZ_UBIZ01000525.1:0-917 GCF_900465275.1 Parafrankia sp. Ea1.12
TAGGATCGAACACACGTTCGACCATAAAGGTGTGTGCGCCACCCCGACAAGCACGAACCCGACGAGACCACACCAAGTTCACATTCGGCCCGGGAAGATTTCTCGTTGCGAACAGCCGGCGGACTCTGTCTTCGATATCTTCCCCGCTGGGCTGGGTGCGGCCTTTCGTGTCCTGGCCGTCCTCGCCCTCGGCTTGTATCTCGGATTTCTCGGCCTCAGCGAACTCCTCGCCGCCACCATCTTCGAGATTCTTCGCGCCATCGTGATCGCGGCGCTGCAGTCCAAGTGACCACCCCGATCGACCCGCCCGAAGACTGACCCCGGGCGGCCTCTGTTCGCTGGGGCACCTCGCTTTCGGCGCGGCGGCGGACGGGCGCCACAAGCCGGCGGGAAGGCCAGCAGGACATCCGTGGAAAACGGGATTTTGGCGGCAGCCACCGACCGGGCGCCCGGATCTGATTACGAGTGGGGTATCGAGGTGAACCTGGGCAAGCCCGCAGGGGCGTGGATCCTGTCCTACCGCGCCCGGGCGGCCGGCGACCCGATCTCGGCGACACAACGATTGAGACTGGGGTCGGATGATCCCATCCGCGAGATCACGCTGTCCGGTGGCCCGCCGCAGGTGTTCGTCGACGCGATGGGACGTATGGGCTCTCGTCTCGTTGCGGGCCCGCCTCCACCCCGGCCGGCGCCGCACGCCCGTGCGAGGGCACCCCGCGCCGGAAACAAGGGCCCCACCTCGCCGCTGCGGTTGTGGGAGGTGGCGACTGGTCGGCAGGTGCGGGAACTTAGAGCGTGTCTCAGGTGGGGTGTGGGAGTTTCTTCCAGCAGGTGATCGCGGCAGCCAGGGAAAGGAATCCGAGGAAGTTACGGCCGTTGCGTTCGTAGCGGATGGTCAGTCGGCGGTAGCCGTCCAG
>NZ_UBIZ01000053.1:0-780 GCF_900465275.1 Parafrankia sp. Ea1.12
GAGTGCATACGCGACGCATGCCGGAGGCGGGGACGGGCTGTGAGCACTAGCCCGGAGCCGAATCGTCGACCACGTCGACCCTCCTTTCGTTCCGCTCACTCACACATTGCGACCTCGCGTCGCACCACATGGAAGAAGTCCACGGCCAGCATCGTCGACGCCTGCGTGCGCAGGAACTGCCGCCATGTCGTGTCGGTCTGCCGTTGCGGAGCCGGGGGCAGCCCCAGGGACGTCAGGACCCGGCGGATCGTGGAGGCACTCACCCGGTGACCGAGCTTGAGCAGCTCGCCCCGGATCCGCTGGTAGCCCCACGTCGTGTTCTCGGTCGCGAGCCGCTTGATGAGGGTCACGATCTCCGTGCCGACCGGTGGCCGACCCATCCGCTGTGGATGGGTCCATTTCCGTACGATCAGACGGCGGTGCCACCGTAGGACGGTGCCGGGCGTGACCGCCGGTGCGTTCGCAGCGCCCTGGGCAGGAGTCGGATCAGGGCGGCGAGGACCGCCCGGTCCGCCCAGTCCCACCGGGGCTTGGGCTGGGTACGACGCAGCACCGCAACCTCATGCCGCAGCACCAGCAACTCGATGTCCTTCGACGCCGACGAACGACCGAGGAGAACCAGCCAGCCACACACCCGCACGAAGATCAGATAGAGCAGGCGTACGAACATGGCTGACCATCATGCCGGCCGCCGCACCGTCGCATCACCCCAGCTCACGGGCCCAAGCCGACTTCTGGCACCCCACAGGGTCGGTGGAATCCGGGTCGGTCCCGAACCGC
>NZ_UBIZ01000743.1:0-438 GCF_900465275.1 Parafrankia sp. Ea1.12
GTAGTGGGCAGAGAGTTCCATCCCACTTTTGGGGGTTATATATTGCTCAAGGCTGTCTGGAATTGGCCTTGTACAAAATCCGGATTAGCTAGATCATTTGATAAGCAGACTTCGTGGTGTGGTATAACGGATCTTCCCAAAAGCCACTGGAATTGCTTTTCAGAACCTTGTATGCATTGGAAAAACCCAGCTTGGCTTGGCGGAAGGCCCTCATTCGGAAAGTCAGGGACATTGGGCTTACAATTATCAGCCGGATATTTCAATAACTTCCCGAATGCATCGTCCTTATATGAATGAGGGATAAGGCTATTTGATGATTGAATTCATGGCATCTACTAATGTACGGATCCGCATCTTATTCGTTGTCAGGGTGACTGACTCATTGACCGAACTATTCGACGGTTCAGGGTGACTACAGCGCCAGGGGAAGCCTGCCAC
>NZ_UBIZ01000690.1:0-277 GCF_900465275.1 Parafrankia sp. Ea1.12
TACGGCTCGATCAACTCCCATTCACCATCGGTCAGATCACCACGCGTCATACCACTGTGCTACCAGCCGAAACACCCACACGAAGGACGAACACCCCGATTGTGATCCAGACTCAGAACAGGCCCTAAGGGCGTGTCTTGTGTGGCGGCTCTGCGGGTACATATCTGATCATGGATGTGATGGAGAGCAGCCTCGCTCTGCGGCTGGTCCCGGACGATCTGTGGGAGCTGGTGGAACCGCTGCTGCCCCGGTTCGAGACCCGCCACCAGGGTGGTGG
>NZ_UBIZ01000066.1:0-939 GCF_900465275.1 Parafrankia sp. Ea1.12
GTAGAGGGTGTCTGAAAAGAGTCAGTGTGGCGCGCCGGTGAGGCGGTGTATCAGGATCATGCTCATCGCCAGGTAGATAACGTTTTCGGACGTGGCGGTCAGGTATTCGTAGTCTTTGGACAGGCGGCGGTATTTACCCAGCCAGGCGAATGTCCGCTCGATCACCCAGCGGCGTGGTACCACCGCGAACATCGGCACCTGCCGCGGCGGGTCCCCGACCCGGGCCCAGGTATGGCGGAATCCACCGTCGCGGCGGGACACGATCTGGACGCCGATGTCGACCGCGTTTTGGGCCCAGTCGCAGAACTGCTGTCCGCGGTAGCCCTGGTCGGCCCACACATGCCGGAGGCGGGTGCAGGTGTCGGAGGCCTGGGAGAGCAGCACCATCGCGGCCCGGCGGTCGTCCACGCTGGCCGGGCTGACGCAGGCTGTCAGCACGGTGCCGAGGGTGTCGACCAGCAGATGTCGCTTGATGCCGTTGACTTTCTTGGCCCCGTCGTAGCCGTGCAGCCCACCCCGGTCGGTGGCCCGCACGCTCTGGCTGTCGACGATGCCCGCCCCCGGGGTCGGGTCCCGGCCGCCACTGGTGCGGTCGCGTTCGCGGAGCCGGGCCAGGATCTGCTCCCAGCGGCCCTCGATCCGCCAGAGGCGCCAGTAGTGATAGACCGTCTGCCAGGGCGGCAGATCATGGGGCAGCAGCCGCCAGGCACATCCCGCCCGTATCCAATACGCCAACGCGTTCACGATTTCCCGGCGTTCATGCGCCGGCGGCCGGCCACCGGGTTTGGGATCGGGAATCAACGGAGCGATCAGCTCCCATTCGGCATCGGACAGATCAGTCGGATACCCGCGCCGCTCGGCCATCACCAGCCTCCCTCACACCGAGGCTTCACACACCCCCTGCCCTACCCATCCTGACCCTTTTCAGACACCCTCTAG
>NZ_UBIZ01000620.1:0-1722 GCF_900465275.1 Parafrankia sp. Ea1.12
AACGAGGATCAGATACAGCAGGCGCACGGACACAACTGACCATCACGAGCTGATCGGCGGCCACCTGGACGAGGACGCCGGCCCGGACCAGGTGGTGGTCGGGATCGAGACCGACCGGGGCCCGTGGGTCTCCGCGCTGGTCGCGGCCGGCTATCAGGTGATCGCGGTCAACCCGTTGCAGGCGGCCCGTTACCGGGAGCGGTACTCGACGTCCGGGGCGAAGAGCGACGCCGGTGACGCGCACGCGCTGGCGGACATGGTCCGCACCGACCGCCAAAGCACCGACCCCGGAGCTGGCGCGGCGGCTGACCGTCGCACAGCTCTCCGCCGCTCTCAAGCGGGCCCGCCGCCGTGACATCGCCGAGAAGTCACGGACCAGGCCGGTCAGCTCCCGGTCCGCCCGGCGAGTATAGGAGACGCACGCTCGACGTCTGACTCCACCAGCCCAGTCCCGGCAGGGGCGAGCTCACGCGGTCGAAGCCTCCAGGACCGCCTCGATCTCGAGCGAAATCGAGATCTTGTCGCCGATGACGACGCCGCCGCCGTCGATCGGCATGTTGAACTCGATCCCGAAGTCCTTGCGGCTGATCTCGGCCGTCGCGGAGAAGCCGGCGCGAGTGCCACCGAACGCGTCCGGCCCGGCACCGTTGAACTCGAGTGCCAGCGGGACAGGCTTCGTGATCCCCTTGAGCGAGAGTTCACCGTCGACGACGAAGCCGTCGCCGGCCAGCCGGATGCCCGTCGAGGCGTAGGTCATGGTCGGGTGCTTGTCGACCTCGAAGAAGTCCGCCGAGCGGACGTGCTCGTCGCGCTGGGCATTGTTCGTGTCGATCGACGTCAGATCGATCTCGGCCCTGACCTCGGAGGCGAGCGGGTCCTCGCCAGTGACGACGGTCCCGGTGAACGTGCCGAAGCGACCCCTGACCTTGCTGATCATCATGTGGCGGACGGTGAAGGAGACGTCGGAGTGCACCGGGTCGATGGCCCACGTGCCGGCGATGTAGCCGGGGATCTGGACGGCGGGTGCAGTCATGGGAGAGGCTCCTCGTAGCTTGGTTACCGATAGTGCGGTCAGTACCTGGCCGGAACTGAGACCATCCTCGGGACCCGACAGCGGCGTGCCAAGACGGCACTTTGAGATGCGTCAGTTACCTGGAGGGAACCGTGGAAGCCGAAGGCTCGCTCCAGCAGGCCGTCTTGCCGGCGCCGATTGGCTGCCGGGTGCGTGAAGTACTCGACCGGGTCGGCGACAAGTGGTCGGTGTACGTCATCTGCCAGCTCGGCGAGAGCCCACGGCGGTTCACCCAGCTCCGCAAGGAGGTCGACGGCATCAGCCAGCGGATGCTGACAGTGACCCTGCGCGGCCTCGAACGAGACGGGTTGATCCACCGGCAGGTGTTCCCCGTGGTCCCGCCCCGGGTGGAGTACTCGCTGACCCCGCTCGGCCGAACGCTGCTGTGCACGGTCGCACCCGTCCTGGATTGGGCGGCCAAGCACCTCCAGGACATCGACGCCGCACGAACGGACTACGACCGCGGGCAGCTCAACGCCCACCTCGACGCCTAACCCGTCCCGTCCCGGGTCCGTCCCCGCGATGAAGATGAAGAGGACCTGCGGGGTGCCAGAAGTCGGCCTGGGCCCGTGAGCTGGGCTGATGCGACGGTGCGGCAGCCGGCATGATGGTCAACTATGTCCATCCGCCTGCTGTACCTGATCCTCGTG
>NZ_UBIZ01000236.1:0-45431 GCF_900465275.1 Parafrankia sp. Ea1.12
GGGTGGCGGTGTTCCGTGGCCGCCGCGGGAGATCAGGGTGTCGTCCGCCGAGTCGCCATGGTGGCCGATCGCCGTGGCGTCGGGGTCGGCGGCGGGCGGCTGTCCCGTCCGGTCGGGCCATGAGGTGTAGCCCAGGCTGGAGGCGCTGACGCCGGCGGCCGCTCCCCCGAACACCGCCCCGCCGGGGGGAACCGGCCCGCTGGACGTGTCGCCGTCACCGGCGGCCGGCCCGCCGGTCGACGCCACGGCGCCGGGCGGCACTGACCCGACCGGCGGCACTGACCCGACCGGCGGGACCGGGCGCAGGGGCGGGACAGAGCTCAGCGGCGGCGTGGAGAGGATCGGCGGGCTGCTGTCCGGCGGCCGGATGACCGAGGTGACCTCCTCGCGGGAGGACTGGGCAGCCAGCCGCGCGGCGATCAGCGCCGCGCCCGTCGCGATGTCGTCGTCCGAGCCGTACTCCCACCGGCCGACGCTCGGGAACGCCGCCCGCATCTGGGCGGCGACGATCGGCATCCGCGCCGCACCGCCGTAGAGGAGCACGGAGGAGAGATCCTCGGGGGTCGCCTCACCCGTTCGGAGGGTCCGCCGGAACGCCCGGACCGTGTCGTCGACGACCGGCGCGACGAGGGTCTCAAGATCCGCGCGGCGCAGCACCACCGATGTCGAGGGCAGGCCGGGAAGCGCGAGGGCGACCTCGATCTCGTCCTCCTCCGCGAGGTACTCCTTCGCCTGGGCGCACTCCTCACGCAGCCGGGCGAGTGCCGCGGTGACCACGGGATCGGAGCGGTCGAGCCGCTCCCGGCCGGCGCCGGCCTCGGCCAGCACCCGCTCGACCAGCAGCTCGTCGAAGTCGGCCCCGCCGGCGTGGTTCACCCCGACCGATGTGCCCAGCTGCTGGAACCCGAACGGGCTGAACGACAGCACCGCCGCGTCGAAGTGCCCGGCGCCGAAGTCGTAGACGCCGACGAGGTCGACCGTGCGGGTCCCCGAGCGGCGGGCGAGCAGGGTGCCGATCGCGTCGGCGGCCGCGCAGGTCGCGACGGGTGCAGAGACGTCCGAGAGCTGGCTGACGGCGGAGGCGAACACCTCGCGGCGGTGCGCGGGCCAGAAGGCGGGATGCGCGACGACGATCTGCTCGGGCTCCTCCCCCCGGGCCGCGACGATCTGCCCGACCAGGTGGCCGACCAGCCGGGCGAGCAGCCCGTCCGGGCTGTACGCAGCGCCGCCGACCAGCAGGTGGCCGGGCTCGCCGAGCCGGCGCAGGAACCCCCGGGCAGCCCGGTCGGGATCGGTGCGGGCCCGCCTCTCAGCCGAGCGCCCGAACAGCACACCGCCCGTCTGGGGCATGTACAGGACGGACGGCACGGCTCGGGCGCCGCCCAGGGTCAGCACGGCGGGCCAGCCCCCGTCCGTGGCGGCGACGACTGTGGTAGCCGATCCGACGTCGATGCCAAGCTGGTAACCCACTGGTCCTCCGGGTGTGCTCGTTCGCCGCCCGCCACGGCAGGCGATGCACGCCGTGCGGTCCCCCGACCCGCCCCGATGCCACCCGACACCGTCAGAGCTCAAAACGGGTCGTTTAACTGTCAACGAAACAGGCCGACCGGCACATCGTAGGCGTACAGACCGACTTTTCCCTATCCGGTACCGGACATCGGCGCGGAGCCCCGCGCCGATGCCGGAAACGCCTTCCACCGCAGCTCAGAACCGCTCGTGTCGACCGGTCGGGCGCTGCCTCGGCGGCCGCTCGGGCTAACCGGACTCGAATGCCCTGAGGATCGCGTCGGCGGCGAGCGTCGGCGTCAGCTCGCCGTCCTCGACCTGGCGTTCCAGGCCGCCGGTCAGGTTCGCGACCCGCGGGTCGTCGTGCAGGCGGGACAGCAGGCGATCGTGCACCATCGCCCACATCCAGTCGACCTGCTGGCGGCGGCGGCGGGCGGCGAGCTCGCCGGAGGCGTCGAGGGTGTCCTGGTGTTTGAGGACCTGCCCCCAGACCGTGTCCAGGCCGGTGCGTTCCGCGGCGCTGCAGGTCAGCACCGGGGTCTGCCACTCCCGCGCGCCGCCCTGTAACAGCCGGATCGCCCCGGCCAGCTCACGCGCGGCGCGGCGCGCGTCGAGCTCGTGCGGCCCGTCCGCCTTGTTGACCGCGATGACGTCCGCCAGCTCCAGGACGCCCTTCTTGATGCCCTGAAGCTGGTCGCCCGTCCGGGCCAGGGTCAGGAACAGGAAGGTGTCGACCATGTCGGCGACCGTGGTCTCGGACTGGCCGACCCCGACCGTCTCGACAAGCACCACGTCGTACCCGGCGGCCTCCATGATGACCATGGCCTCGCGGGTGGCCTTGGCGACGCCGCCGAGGGTCCCCGCGGTCGGTGAGGGCCGGATGAACGCGGCCGGGTCGGCGGACAGGGCCTCCATCCGGGTCTTGTCGCCGAGGATGCTCCCGCCCGTGCGGGTGGACGACGGGTCGACCGCGAGCACCGCCACCTGGTGCCCGGCCGCGGTGAGCGTCGTGCCGAGCGCGTCGATGAACGTCGACTTGCCGACCCCGGGGACGCCGGTGATCCCGACCCTGCGGGCCTTCCCCGCGTGCGGGAGCAGGGTCACCAGCAGCTGCTGGGCCGCCTCCCGGTGGTCGGCCCGGGTCGACTCGACCAGTGTGATGGCGCGCGCGACCCACATCCGCGACGACGCGAGGACACCGTCGACGTACGCGGCGACGTCGACGGGCCGGCGGGCCAGTGCGGTCAAGGCGCCGTGGTGTGGCCGAGCTGGTCGGACAGCGTGGCCAGCAGCTCGATCGCCGCGTCCGCGATGACCGTGCCAGGCGGGAAGATCGCGGCGGCACCGGCGGCGCGCAGGGCGTCGAAGTCCTGCGGCGGGATGACCCCACCGACGACGACGAGGATGTCGTCGCGCTCGAGCGCCGCCAGCTCCTCCTTCAGCGCCGGGACCAGCGTGAGGTGCCCGGCGGCGAGCGAGGACACGCCGATGATCTGGACGTCCGCCTCGACGGCCTGGCGGGCCACCTCGGTGGGCGTCTGGAACAGCGGGCCGACGTCCACGTCGAAGCCGATGTCGGCGAAGGCCGTGGCGATCACCTTCTGGCCACGGTCGTGCCCGTCCTGGCCCATCTTCGCGACGAGGATCCGTGGGCGCCGGCCCTCGGCCCGCTCGAAGGCCGCCGCGGCCTCGCGGGCGGCGACGATGTTGCCGGCCGGCCCGGCCTCATCCCGGTACACACCCGAGATCGTACGGATCTGACCGGAGTGCCTCCCGTACACCTTCTCCAGGGCGTCGGAGATCTCACCCACGGTCGCCTTGGCGCGGGCGGCGTCGACTGCCAGTGCGAGCAGGTTGTGCCCCAGGTCGGACGGCCGGCTGCCGTCGCGGGCCGCGTCGGCCGCGGCGGTCAGCGCGTGCAGCGCCGACTCGACGGCGGCGGTGTCACGCTCCTCGCGCAGCCGGCGCAGCTTCTCGATCTGACCGACCCGGACCGCCGAGTTGTCGACCTTCAGGACGTCGATGGCCTCGTCCGCGTCCACCCGGTACTTGTTGACCCCGACGAGCGGCTGGCGTCCGGCGTCGATGCGGGCCTGGGTGCGTGCCGCCGCCTCCTCGATGCGCATCTTTGGGATGCCGGCGTCGATCGCCTGCGCCATCCCGCCGGTCGACTCGACCTCGGTGATGTGCGCCCAGGCCTTGCGGGCCAGGTCGTAGGTGAGCCGCTCGACATAGTGGCTGCCGCCCCACGGGTCGACGACCCGGGTGGTACCGGACTCCTGCTGGAGCAGCAGCTGGGTGTTGCGCGCGATGCGGGCGGAGAAGTCGGTGGGCAGCGCCAGCGCCTCGTCGAGGGCGTTGGTGTGCAGCGACTGGGTGTGCCCCTGGGTGGCGGCCATCGCCTCGACGCAGGTGCGCACGACGTTGTTGAAGACGTCCTGGGCGGTCAGCGACCATCCGGAGGTCTGCGAGTGCGTCCGCAGCGACGTCGAACGGGCGCTGGTCGGGCCGAACTGGTTCACCAGCCGCGCCCACAGCAGGCGCGCCGCGCGCATCTTGGCGACTTCCATGAAGAAGTTCATGCCGATCGCCCAGAAGAACGACAGCCGGGGGGCGAATGCGTCGATCTCCAGGCCGGCGCCCAGACCCGCCCGGATGTACTCGACGCCGTCCGCCAGCGTGTAGGCGAGCTCCAGGTCGGCGGTCGCGCCCGCCTCCTGCATGTGGTAGCCGGAGATGGAGATCGAGTTGAATCGCGGCATCCGCTTCGAGGTGTACGCGAAGATGTCCGAGATGATCTGCATCGACGGCTGCGGCGGGTAGATGTAGGTGTTGCGGACCATGAACTCTTTGAGGATGTCGTTCTGGATGGTGCCGGCGAGCTGCTCCGGTGCCACCCCCTGTTCCTCGGCGGCGACGATGTACAGCGCCAGGACCGGCAGCACCGCGCCGTTCATGGTCATCGACACGCTCATCCGGTCCAGCGGGATGCCGTCGAAGAGCTGGCGCATGTCGTAGATCGAGTCGATGGCCACACCGGCCATACCCACGTCGCCGGTGACCCGCGGGTGGTCGCTGTCGTACCCGCGGTGGGTCGGCAGGTCGAAGGCCACCGAGAGGCCCTTCTGGCCGGCGGCCAGGTTGCGCCGGTAGAAGGCGTTCGACTCGGCCGCGGTGGAGAACCCCGCGTACTGGCGGATCGTCCACGGCTGGGTCACGTACATCGCCGGGTACGGGCCGCGCAGGTAGGGGGCGATGCCCGGGTAGGTGCCGAGGAAGTCCAGGCCGGCCGTGTCGGCCGCGGTGTACAGCGGCTTCACCGCGATGCCCTCGGGGGTGTCCCAGGTCAGCGCGTCGGCGTCCTTGCCGGTGGCCTGCTCGAGCGCGACCCGCCACTGGGCCTCGTCGGCGTCCGCGCCGCTGGGTGCTCCGAGCGCGATCTCGGCGAAGTCGGGGATCGATGACATCAGGCCACTCCCGCCTCTGCGAGGGTCGTCCGCAGCACCTCGACGGCGTTGCAGCCGGTGAAGACGTACCCGCTCACGCCCGCCGCGGCGTCGGTCTCCGCGCGCGAGCCGGCCTTGCCGGCCAGCCAGATCCGCGTGGCCCCCGCCGCGTGCAGCGCCTCGGCCACCGGGGCCGCCCACTCGGCGTACACCTTGTCCCCCGAGCACAGGCAGGCGACCTTCGCGCCGGACGCGGTGAACGCGGCCGCGATCGCGGCCGGATCCGTGCCCGGGCCCGAGTCGGGCGTGGCCAGGCCGCCGGCCTGGAACAGGTTCGCGGCGAAGGTCGCGCGGGCGGTGAACGCCGAGGCCCCGCCGATCGTGGCCAGGAAGACCGCGGGCCGGGCGCCGGTGGCGGCGGCGTGCGCGTCCGACCGGGCGCGCAGCGCCTCGTAATCCTGGTCGTAGGTGACGGTCGGCAGCCCGTGGCCGCCACCGGCCTCGGTCGTGCCGGTCGCGGCCGTGGCGCCGGACGGGCCGGCCTCCGCCGGGGCGGGCGGCCGATCGGGGAGCTTCTCACCCAGGTTGGGGAACTCGCTGACACCGGTCAGCGGATCACGCCGGTGCGCGATCGCGTCCGCACGGGCCGCCCAGGTCACGGCGAGGCGGGCCCGCAGCGAGCCGTCCGCCAGCGTGGCCGAGATCCCTCCGGCACGCTCGATCTCAGTGAAGACCGCCCACGCCGCCTCGGCAAGGGAGTCGGTGAGCGACTCGACGTACCAGGAGCCCCCGGCCGGGTCGATCACCCGGATCAGGCTCGCCTCCTCCTGCAGCAGCGTCTGCGTGTTCCGCGCGATCCGACGGGCGAAGTCGTCGGCGAGCCCGAGCCTGATGTCGAAGGGCAGCACGGTGACCGCGTCCGCGCCGCCGATCCCCGCCGCGAAGCAGGCCACGGTGGTGCGGAGCATGTTCACCCAGGGGTCACGGCGGGACATCATCGCGGACGAGGTGACCGCGTGCTGGCGCTGCACCCGCTCCGCGGGCGCGGCACCGCACACCTCCGCCACCCGGGCCCACAGCCGCCGCGCCGCCCGCAGCTTGGCGATCGACAGGAACTGGTCGGCGCTCACCGCGTAGCGGAACTCGAGCTGGCCGAGGGCCTCGGCCACGCCCAGCCCGGCGTCGGTCAGCTCGCGCAGGTAGGCCACACCTGTCGCCAACGAGGCGCCGAGCTCCTCGGCGTCGCTCCCGCCGGCGTCGTGGTACGGCCGGGCGTCGACGACCAGCGTCCGCAGGCGTGGGTACTCGGCGGCGACGCGCGGGGCGAGCACGCGGGCCACGCTGAAGTCCGGCGCTGCCCCGGTGCGCGCCGCGAGCCCCAGCGGGTCCGCGCCGAGCACCCCGGTGAGCTGGGACGCCGGAACACCCCGCTCGTCGGCCAGCGCCAGGAACGCGGCGGCCGCCTCCCCGGTGAGCGCGCCCGCGTCCAGGACGACCGGAGCGAGGTCGAGGTAGACATCCCGCAGGACCTCGGCGAGCCCGTCGAGAGGCAGGCCCGCCGGACCGAGCCGCAGCCACAGCGAGGTGACGCCGTTCTCCAGGTCGGCGAGCACCACCTGACCGCCGGCCTTCGGGTCGGGGTGTACGTGCAGCGCACGGACGTCCCAGCCGTCGGTGTTGGCGCCCTGTGGCCGGCCGCCGCGGACGAACGGCGCCAGCCCCGGCAGGCCCGCACCGGCCGCGCCGGCGGCGTCCGCCGCGTCGTAGAGCGGACGGATGCGGATGCCCTCGTAGGTCGAGGTCGCGATCAGCTCCTCGGCCTCACCCGGAGCGGTGTCCTCGCCCGCAACCCCCGACTTTCGCAGCACCCCGAGGACCAGCCGCCGCCAGTCGTCCCTCGTCGAGTCCGGAAAATCGGCGGCGAGCGCCAGCTCCACCGGTGGAACGGTCATGGGACGGATCGTAGGGGCCCACGGCCCCACGAGCCCGGATTGTTCCTCCCGTCACAGCTTCCCGGGCCGGTCACGGGCCTGCCGCCAGCCATCCGGTGACCGTGGCGACGACCTTCGTCGGTGTACGAAGCACGTCGGCCCAGGTGACCCGCCGGACCCGCCATCCCAGGTCCAGCAGCTGGTTCTGCCGCTCGCGGTCCCGGTGAAGAGCCGATGGAAGCTCGTGGACGGCACCGCCGTCCGCCTCGACATCGAGCATCGCGCCGGGCCAGGCGAGGTCGAGCCGGGCCAGGACCCGCCCGGTACCGTCCGTGACGGGCCACTGGATGCACGGCGGAGGCACACCGGCGTCGTGGAGCAGGAGCCGCAGGTGTGTCTCGAGCACGGACTCCGCCCGCCCGTCCGCGAGCGCCCAGTAGGAGGCCACCCGGCGGGCACCGGGGCGCTTCACGCAGGCCGCGATCACCCTGTCCAGCCCTGTCACCAGCCGGCGGCGCAACGCGGCGTCGATCATCGCGACCGCGTCCTCTCGTGAACCGGCCAGGACGAGGTCCGCGAGGGTCCGGTCCGGACCGGTGACGGGGATTCCGTCGAGCTCGACCAGATCGCCGACCGCGACCGACCCGAAGTGGCTGACCGTCCCCTCCATCTGCCTCCGGGAACCGTACACCGGCAGCCGGAGGTGCACCGGCTCGTCGTCGGCGAGCCGCGGAAGCCCTTCGAAGCCCAGCAGCCGCCCAGCCGTCACGCCGCACGCCACCGCGCCGGGACGCGCCAGCAGCACGGCGCGAACACGCAGCCGAAACGGCAACCGGGCCTTCGCGGTCGGGTCGGTGAAATCGGCGGCCGGCCAGGATGTCGCTCCGGCGGTAGCCGCCCCGGGGGTAGCCGCCCCGGGGGTAGCCGCCCCGGGGGTAGCCGCTCCGGCTCGGTACGGAGTCAGGCGGCGGCCCGTGATCAGACAGGCGACCGCCGACCTCGCCATCCGCGCTCAGCGTGGCGCCGGGGAGGACGTAGATGCCCTGCCGGGCGCGCAGCCAGATCCCCGAGCGCACCAGGTGTCTCAGGAGATCTGGCGTGAGGCCCACGCCGAGGGCCTGTCGGGTGGTGATCAACCCGTGCTGGCGGCGAGCGAGGCGCACAGCGCTTCCCAGGCCCTCATGGCTCCATGCACCTGACGCACCTTTCGACACACGGGCACTTTCGCCCGAAGTACCGATGCCGTCCAGCGGGTAGAAAATTCTAATTCGTGAGCCTTCCGAGTTTTCCGGAGGGGAACTTCCTCGCCCTTCGGTAACCGCCTCACCCCTTCGGGGCTGAATCCTGGCTGATTTCGCCCCGAAAGGGCAAGAAAGCCGATAAATGGCGAGCAGTCGTGGCGACTACCACACGCCTCCGAGCGATACTCAGAACACGCCTGGTTCACGGGGCTACCGGCTACCCGGCGCGACCTCGATCGGCGATTACCCGCCACCGGACGCGATTTCGATCAGCGTCACCAGCCACCGGGCACGACCCCGTCAGCCGCGGATCAACAGGACCACAGCCACCACCAGACCGAGCACGATCACAGCAGCGCGCAGGGCTGACGCGGGAAGCCGTCGGGCGACCCGCGCGCCGAGGACCCCACCGGCCGCCGACGTCACGACAAGGATTCCGGCGTAGGCCCAGGACACCTGAGCGGTGACGAGGAAGACCACGACGCCGATCGCGTTCACACCGAACGAGAGCAGGGTCTTGAGGGCGTTCGTCCGCTGGAGCTCGTCGACCAGCAGAATTCCGAGAACACCGAGCAGAACCACACCGAGCCCGGCCCCGAAGTAGGAGCCGTACGCCCCCGCGATGAACACCCCGATCCGGGTCGGCCAGGTGACGGCTCCGACGGAGGGTTCGACACCGACCAGCCCACCGAGCGCCCGCTGGTCCTCCGGCACGCCGAGTGGCGGGCCGAGTGGCGGGCCGGAGGTGGCCAGCTCGCGCCGGGCTCTCGGCCGCGCAGGTTCCGCGCCACCCGCCAGGGAGCTGCCCGCCACGCCCACCGGCGAGGTTTCGCCCGCCGCGGGCCGGGTGGTCCCCAGCGCGGCTGCCCGGCGGCGGGCGACGAGCGCGGCCAGCCTCGACTGCGCGGCCAGGAGGAGGCAGGCCACGATCACCAGGAACGGCACGGCGGACCGGAAGCCGTCCGACGGGGTCAGCAGCAGGACGACCGCGCCGACCAGGCCGCCGAGCATCGCCGGTGGGCCGAGCGCCTTCAACCTGGACGTCTGTCCGGCCAGTTCTCGCCGGTAGCCCAGGGCCCCGCCCGCGTACCCGGTGACGAGCCCGACCGAGGAGGTGATGTTGGCGGTGAGGGCGGGCAGGCCGGTGGCGAGCAGCGCCGGGAACGCGATCAGGGTGCCGCCGCCCGCCACGGCGTTCACGGCCCCCGCGAGCAGGCCGGCCCCGGCGACGAGAACAGCGTCGGCTGGTCCCACCTGTCCTCCGTCTGGTCGTGACGAGCCGCTGGTCCGCCGGAACGCCACCGGGCGCGCCGGGCTGGAAACGACAAAATCACGTTCGTCCGGACGGGTGGCCGCTGCCAGGAATTGCGGCCCAGGTCACGGTGGCCGAACATGGCCGAGGAAGCCGGCCCGGGCAGTCACCGATCACCGCGTTCCCGGCGACCGGCTATCGACTCCTGGCTCCCCCGACCAGCGACCGCGGGCCCGCGACGGTCAGAGGTCGAACTCCTCCGGGTTGATCCCCACCGCGAAGCACGCCTCGCGGACGATCGCCTGCTCGGTCTTGTCGAAGTTGCCGTCGGCGCCGCCGATGACGATGCCGATCTGGATCACGGCGCGGGCCTCGGTCGGCTTCTTCTTGACCTTCCCGATCTCCTGGAGGATCGAGACCTTGCCGAAGTCGAAGTCGGCCTGCAGCTTGCCCAGGTAGTCGTTGAACCGCCGTTGGAGGTCGTCGGCCGCGAAGTTCGACAGCACGTCGTTGCCGACGATCAGCGACGCGACCCGCTGCCGCTCGGCGGGGTCGACGCTGCCGTCCGACGCGGCCACGAGCGCGCACATCGCCATGCTCGCGTCGCGGAACGCGCCGCTCTTGAGATCGTTCTTCTTCGCGTTGAGCTGTCCCTGCATGCTCTGCGCGGACTGTCGTAGCTGGTTCCAGATCGGCACCTGTGCTCCTTTGCCGGTGGCGTGTCCGGTGTCACAAGGATCCCGGCGTCTTTCGCTCACGAAGGTCGCGGGGCCGTACGCACCCGACCGGAGTCGGGCGTGCCGGGTCGGTCCAGGCCCGGGACCGGGCCTGAACCAGACAAGACTCCCACGAGTGAACGCGCGGACCGCGGACGACGCTCCCCACCCGACCCGTCCGCACGATTCGGCCGCGTTCGGCCCCGGCGGGGGCACCCGGCCGGGGCCGTCAGCGGACCAGCACCGTCGTCCCGATCGCACCGATACCCGCCGCCCACAGCCAGTCCATCGCCTCGTTGGTGACCCGAACGCAGCCGTGGGACGCCGCGCGGCCCGGCACGGACACGTAGCCGTGCACCGCGATCCCGTCGGTGTGGAAGTACTTCGGCCGGTACAGGCCGCCGAGCGGGCCCGGGTCCACGCCGTCGACCTGCCGGTACACATGCCAGGTACCCCGCGGGGTGTCGGCGAGGAGGCGCTGGCCGCGCACCTCGTACCAGCGCTCCGTCCCGGTCGAGGTGTTGAGGATCTGGCGGACCGATCCGTCCTGGACGACGAGCAGCAGCTGGCGCGTGACATCGACCTCCAGCGCCAGGCCCGAACCGGTGACGGCCAGCGGTCGGGGGCCCTGCCGGAGCGACGCCCAGGTGGCCGGGCCCACCAGGCCGTCCCGCTCCAGTCCGGCGACCTTCTGGGCGGCGAGGACGGCCTGCACCGTCAGGACTCCGTAGATCCCGTTGGGCTCGCCGAGCCAGTAGCCCAGCTCGACCAGCCGCCGCTGGAGAGCGAGCACGGGCGCCCCCTGGTCACCCGGGCCGAGCAGGCCCGGAAGGTCCGTCCCGGCCGCGAGAACCGGCTCCGGCGGAGCCGGCGGTGCGGGCAGGACAGGTGAACCGGGCAGGACAGGTGAACCGGGCAGGGCGGGTGGGCCGGTTGACGGGGGTGCCGGTGCGGCCGCGCCGGTCGTCGCCCAGGCCGCCGCCAGGCCGTGGCCACCGAGGCCGGGACCGGCGGGTACTCCCACCAGCACGGCGGACATCACCAGTGTGCCGGTCGCTGATCTGGCGTGTTCGAAACGGCGAGATCTGCACCGAGGATCCATACCACCCATAGCCGTATATTGCCTTGCGCGCAGTAAACATCCCCCGGCGGGGACGTCTCATCTCCGCACCGACAATGCGCAACCTGTCATTCAGAATTATGAATCAGCCAGATAGCCTCCGACATTAGCCGCAAAGCGGTCAGTTGACGGCGTTCAACCGGTCGACCGCGACGGCGGCGTCACCGATGTTGACGAAATCGACCGCGACGAAGGTGGGGCGCCGGCCCTGTTCGGTCTCGCACTGCCTGGACCGCGCGAGGATCCGGTCGGCACGGTTCGCGACCACGGCGGCCTGCCGGCTGGGTGCCGCGTCCGTCACCCAGTTGTTGAGCAGGAGCAGCGGCGATCCCGCGGCTCCCCGCAGGCGGGCGCAGCCGGTCAGTTTCTCCGGGGAGTCCACCGAGAACGGGGTGTCCGACGCGTAGCGGTAGAAACTACGCAGGAATGTCCCGGGCATGTCCTGGCTCTCGGCGAAGACGACGAGGCGCCGGCCGGACTCGACCATCTCCCGCAACGTGGGCCACTCGCCGTCCTCATCGGCCGGCGGGGTGGCGACGATGCGGGACAGGCCGGCCTGCGCGACGGCGCCGGCGATCTCCGGCGCGGGCACCTGATCCTGAATGATCAACGTCACCACCTCGGTGGGGTTTCGGTCCATCCAGTCCCGGACCTGGCCGAGTTCCGCGGTCAGGTCGAGCGCCCCGAGCTGGCACAGGTTGTGGCACAGCCACAGCCCCGGCCGGGCCGACCGGGCGTTGCGGGTCAGCGGCTCGATGGCCGTGCGGGTCGAGGGCGGCAACGTCTCGAGGACGGCGTCCACCTGCTCGGGCGTCGTCCAGTGGTGGACGTCGAGCAGCAGGGCGCGCACCCCGAGGTCGAGCTGGTGCACCAGCGACGGGTCCTGGGTCGGGCCGAGGAAGCGGTCCTCGCTGGTCGCCATCGCGTTGTGGGTGGCCAGGTAGGTCACCTCGTCGTACCGGCTGTCACACAGGCGGATCTGGCTGTTACACAGCTCCCGCGCGTTCGCCGCGGCACCGGGGAAGGCGACCCAGGTCAGCGCGATCATCATCGGGGCGGCCACGGTGAAGCCGGCGGCGAGGCGGCGGCGCCGGCCGGCCCGGCCCCAGCGCGCGGAGAGTGCCACGAGCAGCGCGCCGCCGAGGATCGTCAGCCCCACCGCGAGCGTCCAGGCGACGATGCGCAGGTAGTCGGACTCGATGTCGCCGTACGCGTGCCGGGAGAAGTCGGCGAGCACCGCGCCGGCGCCGGGCGGCAGCGGCCCACCGGGCTTCTCCAGGGCGAGCAGCGGGTTCGGCAGCAGCATCCGCAGCACCACGCCCAGGACGCCCGCCGCGACCCCGGCGACGACGACCGCCCCCGCCAGCGCCCGCATCCGGGACCGGCCGCGGGCGACTGCCAGTGCGACGATCGCCACGCAGATCAGCCCGGCGAGGCCCAGCAGCGCCAGGCTGAGCCCGTCGAGCGCCGCCGAGACGTCGTGCAGCTTGGACACGGCGCTGATCGCGGGCTCGTCGCGCAGGTCGGAGAGGCGGACGCCCAGGTTGAGTACGGCGCCGTCGGTGAGGTGGGCGCGCATCTCGCCGACCGCCCGCTCGTCGCCCTCGAACAGCAGCGGACCGACCCGGGCCAGCGCTCCGGCCACGTCACCGGAGCGCAGGTCCGCGCGCAGGGGGGCGGCCACCGCGTCGCGGTCCGCCGGCTTCAGCCGGCCGAGCACCGCCTCCACCACCCGGTCGGTGTCCTGCGCCGAGAGCTCCATGGTGGGCAGCGCGGTGGGCGGTCGACCGGCGACGATGTCGTCGAGCGCGTCGAGGACGGAGCGGGTGAACTGGGTGACCGACTCGACCTGGTAGCTCGTGCCGGTGCCGATCTCGCCCGCGATGTAGCGGTTGGCCAGGCCGGAGATGTTGCCGAAGATCGGGGTCAGGTCGACGCTGAACTCGATGTCGTCCTGGCGCGCGCGCAGGTAGTCGACGATGCGCCCGATCTGCTCGTCGGTCATCGCCTCCACCGTCGACGGAGGCAGCACCGTGCGCAGGTTCGCGGTGACCAGGGTGGGGTCGACGGGCAGGCCGGAGAGCAGGGATTCGACGGCGGGGTCGGGCAGCACCTCGGTGTAGAGGCGGTCGTAGGCGTTCGCCTCGGTGAGCGCCTGGGAGTAGAAGTCCGCACTCAGAACGGTCGTGCGCGAGGTGGCGAGCACGACGAAGGGCAGCCAGAGGAGCGCCAGCAACACGGCCAGCCCCCACTGGCCCGCCCGACGCCGGGGGCTGTCCCGCACGACCCGCCCGCCCGAGGCCCGGGACCGCCCGGCATCCGGGAGGCGGCCGGAACGCCACCCGCGCCTGGAGCGACCGGAGCCACCAGCACCAGCGAAGCCGGCGGGGCTCGCCGAATCCGGCGCGGCCGCGGACTCCGCTCCGGTCGCGCCGGCCGGGCCAGCCGTGGAGGAGGGACCGCCGTCCCTGGGGGCGGGCAGGCCGTGCCTTACATCCGGGGCGGAACCCGCAGGACCCGCAGCTCCCGAGCCGGACATGGCCACCCACCGGCGAGCGCGCGCCCGGATCCCAGAACGCGCCGGCATCCCAGAACCCATCCGGCCATCCCCGACCTGTCACCGCATGCCGTCACTGACAGGTCCAATTTATCCCGCCACGGGATCTCTCGACCCGCCCGGACACCCGAAGGTCACGTCAGGGACGGGCCGCCCGCAACTCGGGATGGGCCGCCGCCGCGAGGATCTCCTCGATACGGGCGGCGACCTCGTCCGGCGTGCCGGTGCCGTCCACGGTGCGCAGGAGACCCTGCTCGGCATAGTGGCTGCGCAGCGGGGCCGTCTCCTCGGCGAACACCTTCAGCCGCCGCCGCGCCGTCTCCTGGTTGTCGTCGAGGCGGCCCTCGGACAGCGAGCGCCGGCCGATCCGGGCGAGTACCTCGGTCTCGTCGACGTCGAGGTCGAGGACCAGGTGGAGTGGCCCGCAGGTGGCGGTCAGCATGCGGTCGAGCGCCTCGGCCTGCGGCAGCGTCCGGGGGAAGCCGTCGAGCAGGAACCCCACCCCGCAGTCGATGCCGGTGGCGAGGCGCTCGGCGACCATGTCCAGGACGATCTCGTCCGGGACGAGCTCACCGGCCCGGACATAGTGCTCGGCCCGCCGGCCCAGCGGCGACCCGGCGGAGATCTGCTGGTCGAAGAGCTGACCGGTCGAGATCGCCGGCACGCCGTGGCGCGCGCTGATCCGCGCGGCCTGGGTCCCCTTGCCGGCGCCGGGCGGGCCGAGCAGCACGAGCCTCATGGCCTGCACGGTACCGGCTGGTTGGCTTCCAGTAGAGCCGCCGCGACGGTGAACCGGGGCAGACCGGACGCGACGCGAGCGATTTCACCCAACGGTCGACCTCCCCAACAGGTGAAATCCGTCCCGATCCGCAACCAGGGACCCACGGACGGGTGGAGCCGGGTGGACGGGTCCAATGACCCCACCCGGACCGGGCCGACGACGATCGAGCCCCGGCCGGGCGTTCGCCCGGCCGGGGCTCGGGGTCAGGGCCGGCGGGTCGGCAGGATCGGAGCCGGCAGGTCGGTCGTCCCCATCAGGTGCCGGTCGACGGCGGCGGCCGCCGAGCGCCCCTCCGCGATGGCCCAGACGATCAGGGACTGGCCACGGCCCATGTCACCGGCCACGAACACGCCGGGCACCGACGTCGACCAACCAAGATCGCGGGCGACGTTGCCGCGGGCGTCCAGCTCGACGCCGAGCTGCTCGAGCAGGCCGGGGCGCTCCGGGCCGACGAAGCCCATCGCCAGCAGCACCAGGTCGCACGGCAGCTCGGTCTCGCTGCCCTCGATCTTCTGGAAGCGCCCGTCGACCATCTGGACCTCGTGCATGAGCAGGGCCCGCACGTTGCCCTCGTCATCGCCGACGAAGCGCTCGGTGGAGACGGCGAAGACCCGCTCGCCGCCCTCCTCGTGCGCACTGGACACCCGGTAGACGATCGGGAAGGACGGCCACGGGTTCGCCGGCGGCCGGGAGGCGGGCGGCCGCGGCATGATCTCGAGCTGGTGGACGGACAGGGCGCCCTGCCGGTGCGAGGTGCCCAGGCAGTCCGCCCCGGTGTCGCCACCGCCGATGATCACGACCCGCTTGCCGGCAGCGGAGATCGTCGTCTCGGCCAGGTCCCCCTGCTGCACCCGGTTCGCCGGGACCAGGAACTCCATGGCCAGGTGGATGCCCCGCAGCTCCCGCCCGGGGACGGGAAGGTCACGCCCCACCGTCGACCCGCCGGCCAGGACGACCGCGTCGTAGGACGAGCGCAGCTCGTCGGCGGTGATGTCGACGCCCACGTTGCACGAGGTGACGAACGACGTCCCCTCGGCCTCCATCTGGGCCAGACGGTTGTCGAGGACCCGCTTCTCCATCTTGAACTCGGGGATGCCGTAGCGGAGCAGGCCGCCGGCGCGGTCGGCCCGCTCGTAGACGACCACCTCGTGGCCGGCCCGGGTGAGCTGCTGGGCGGCGGCGAGGCCGGCCGGGCCCGAGCCGACGACCGCGACGCGGCGGCCCGTGCGCACCGACGGCGGCACCGGCACGACCGACCCGTCCGAGATGGCACGGTCGATGATGGTGACCTCGATCTGCTTGATGGTCACCGGGTCGTCCCCGATGCCCAGCACGCAGGCCGCCTCGCACGGCGCGGGGCACAGCCGCCCGGTGAACTCCGGGAAGTTGTTCGTCGCGTGCAGCCGTTCGATCGCCTCGGACCAGTCCGAGCGGCGGGCGAGGTCGTTCCACTCGGGAATGATGTTCCCGAGCGGGCAGCCCTCGTGGCAGAACGGGATGCCGCAGTCCATGCACCGGCCCGCCTGGTCACGCAGCGCCGGCTCCGGGAACGACTCGTACACCTCGCGCCAGTCGGTGATGCGCACGTCCACCGGTCGGCGCGTGGGCAGCTCCCGGCGGTGCTTGAGAAAGCCGGTCGGGTCAGCCATGCCGCTCCTGTCGGTTCCATGAGGCCGCTGTGACGTGTCCGCCCCGCGTGCCCCGCTGATGGTTCGGGGACGCCGGCATCGCGTTCCCGGCCGTGATGTCGGTCGACGTTCGTTCGGTCGGTCGTTGGGTCAGTCGACGCCCGCTCGGTCGACGTCCGGTCGGGCTGGCGCGTCATTCGGTCTGGCGTGTCATTCGGTCTGGCGCGTCGTACGGTCTGGCGGTCGATCTGCAGCGGTGCGGAGAATCGTCCTCCGAAAACCGCGCTCGCGCGAAGGATCGCCGCGAGGTGGGCTGCCGCGCCGGTCAGACGCGCGCGGCGGCCATGATCGCATCCTCCACCGACAGGCCCTGCTCCTCGGCGCTCCGCATCGCCGCCAGTACCCGCTTGTAGTCCTTCGGCATGACCTTGACGAAGTCCTCCTGGGCGCCGGCCCAGTTGGCGATCAACCGGGACGCGATGGCCGAACCGGTTTCCCGGTAGTGCTTCTCGACGATGCCACGCAGCGCGGACCGGTCGTCGTCGTCGAGCGGATCGACGTCCACCATCTCGGTGTTGATGCGCTGGATGACCGGCTTGTACAGGTAGGCCACGCCGCCGCTCATGCCGGCCGCGAAGTTGCGCCCGATCGGCCCGAGAACCACCACCGTACCGCCGGTCATGTACTCGCAGCCGTGGTCGCCGACCCCCTCGACGACCGCGGTGGCTCCGGAGTTGCGCACGCAGAACCGCTCGCCGACGATGCCGCGGAAGAACGCCTCGCCGGCGGTCGCGCCGTAGAGCAGCACGTTGCCCGCGACGGTGTTCTCCTCGGCGCGCAGCGGCGACTCCTTCGGCGGGAAGACGATGATCCGCCCGCCGGACAGCCCCTTGCCGGTGTAGTCGTTGACGTCGCCCTCGAGGGTGAGGGTCATCCCGCGCGGCACGAACGCCCCGAAGCTCTGCCCCGCGGAGCCGGTGAACCGCAGCGAGATCGTGTCGTCGGGCAGGCCGGCGGCCCCGTACCGCTTCGTCACCTCGTAGCCGAGCATGGTCCCGACCGTCCGGTTGACGTTGCGGATCGGCATCTCCAGCCAGACCGGACGGCCATCCTCGATCGCGCCCTCGCAGAGCTGGATCAGGGAGTTGTCCAGGGCCTTGTCGAGCCCGTGGTCCTGGCTGGCGGTGCAGTGCAGCGAGCCGCCGAACGGCCGCTCCGGGGTGTGCAGCAGCGGGGTGATGTCGAGCCCGGAGGCCTTCCAGTGGTCGATGGCGGCGCGGGCGTCGAGCAGGTCGACCCGCCCCACCGCCTCGGCGATGCTGCGCAGCCCGAGGGCGGCCAGGTGCTCCCGGACCTCCTCTGCGATGAAGGTGAAGAACGCCTCGACGAACTCCGGCCGGCCGGTGAAACGCGCGCGCAGCTCCGGGTTCTGGGTCGCCACGCCGACGGGGCAGGTGTCGAGGTGGCAGACGCGCATCATCACGCAACCCGCGACGACGAGCGGCGCCGTGGCGAAACCGAACTCCTCGGCGCCGAGGAGCGCGCCGACGACGACGTCCCGCCCGGTCTTCATCTGGCCGTCGACCTGGACGACGATCCGGTCCCGCAGGCCGTTGAGCAGCAGCGTCTGCTGGGTCTCTGCGAGCCCGAGCTCCCAGGGGGCGCCGGCATGCTTGAGCGAGGTCAGCGGGGAGGCGCCGGTGCCGCCGTCGTGGCCGGAGATGAGCACGACGTCGGCGTGCGCCTTGGAGACTCCCGCGGCCACCGTCCCGACGCCGACCTCGGCGACGAGCTTGACGTGCACCCGGGCCTTCGGATTGGCGTTCTTCAGGTCGTGGATGAGCTGGGCGAGATCCTCGATCGAGTAGATGTCGTGGTGCGGCGGCGGCGAGATCAGACCCACGCCCGGCGTGGAGTGCCGGGTCTTCGCGATCCACGGGTACACCTTGTGCCCGGGCAGCTGGCCGCCCTCCCCCGGCTTCGCGCCCTGCGCCATCTTGATCTGGATGTCGTCCGCGTTCGCCAGGTACTCGCTGGTCACGCCGAACCGGCCGCTCGCGACCTGCTTGACCGCCGAGCGACGCAGGTCGCCGTTCTCGTCGGGAAGGAACCGGCGCGCGTCCTCGCCGCCCTCACCGGTGTTCGACTTCCCACCCAGGCGGTTCATCGCGATCGCCAGCGTCTCGTGCGCCTCGGCGCTGATCGAGCCGTACGACATGGCGCCGGTCGCGAACCGCTTCACGATCTCCGACACCGGCTCGACCTGGTCGATCGGGATCGGCGCCCGCCCGCGGGTACGCAGCTCGAACAGCCCGCGCAGCGTCGCGTTCTCCCGGGAGAGGCCGTCGACCTTCGCGGTGTACTGACGGAACAGGTCGTACTGACGGCTGCGGGTGGAGTGCTGGAGCAGGAAGACCGTCTCCGGGTTGAACAGGTGCAGCTCGCCCTCGCGCCGCCACTGGTACTCGCCGCCGACCTCGAGGGTGCGGTGCGCCAGCTCGGACGGGACGGTCGGGTAGGCGCGCCGGTGGCGGGCCGCGACCTCCTCTGCGATGACGTCGATGCCGACGCCGTCCAGCCGGCTCGGGGTGCCGACGAAGTACTGGTCGACGAGCTCCTGGGCGAGCCCGATCGCCTCGAAGACCTGGGCGCCGGTGTAGCTCGCCACCGTCGAGATGCCCATCTTGGACATCACCTTGAGCAGACCCTTGCCGAGGCCCTTGATCAGGTTCTTCTCGGCCTGCTCGCGCTCGATGCCGGTGAGCTCGCCGCGGGCGAGGAGGTCGTCGATCGACTCGAACGCCAGGTACGGGTTGACCGCCGCCGCGCCGTACCCGGTGAGCAGGGCGATGTGGTGGACCTCCCGGGCGTCGCCGCACTCGACGATCAGGCCGACCTTCGTCCGGGTCTTCTCCCGGATCAGGTGGTGGTGGACGGCGGCCGTCAGCAGCAGCGACGGGATCGGCGCCTTGCGCTCATCGGAGTCGCGGTCCGAGAGGACCACAATGCGGGCACCGTCGGCGATCGCCTCGCTGACGCCGGAACAGATCTCCGCCAGCCGCGCGGCCAGCGCCACCCCGCCGCCGGCGACGTCGTAGAGACCACGCACGGTCACCGAGGCGAACCCGGGCATGTCACCGTCGTCGTTGATGCCGATGATCCGCGCCAGCTGGGTGTTGCTGATCACCGGGAACGGCAGATGCACCATGCGCGCCGACGCAGGGGACGGCGCGAGCAGGTTCCCCTCCGGGCCCAGCGTGCGCCCGAGGCTGGTGACCAGCTCCTCCCGGATGGCGTCCAGCGGCGGGTTCGTGACCTGCGCGAACAGCTGGGTGAAGTAGTCGAACAGCAGCCGCGGCCGGCTGGAGAGCACCGCGACCGGGGTGTCGGTGCCCATCGACCCGATCGGCTCGGCCCCGGTACGGGCCATCGGGCCGATGATGATCCGCAGCTCCTCCTGGGAGTAGCCGAACACCTGCTGGCGGCGCATGACGGACGAGTGCCCGTACAGGACGTGCTCGCGCTCGGGCAGGTCGTCGAGGGAGATCAGCCCGGCGTGCAGCCACTCCTCGTACGGGGCGGCGGAGGCCAGCTCGGACTTGATCTCGTCGTCGCTGACGATCCGGCCCTGCGCGGTGTCGACGAGGAACATCCGGCCCGGCTGCAGGCGCCCCTTGCGCACCACCCGGTGCGGCGGGATGTCGAGCACGCCGACCTCGGAGGCCATCACGACCAGGCCGTCGTCGGTCACCCAGTACCGGGACGGACGCAGGCCGTTGCGGTCGAGCACCGCGCCGATGACCGTGCCGTCGGTGAACGCGATGGACGCCGGCCCGTCCCAGGGCTCCATGAGCGCGGAGTGGAAGCGGTAGAAGGCCCGGCGGGCCGCGTCCATCTCCTCGTGGTTCTCCCACGCCTCGGGGATCATCATCAGCACCGCGTGCGGCAGCGACCGGCCGCCCAGGTGCAGCAGCTCCAGCACCTCGTCGAAGCTGGCCGAGTCGCTGGCGCCGTCCGCGCAGATCGGGAACAGCCGGGACAGGTCGCCGGGGATGAGGTCGCTGGCGAGCAGCGCCTCCCGCGCCCGCATCCAGTTGCGGTTGCCGCGCACCGTGTTGATCTCGCCGTTGTGGGCGATCAGCCGGTACGGGTGGGCCAGCGGCCAGCTCGGGAACGTGTTCGTCGAGAACCGGCTGTGGACCAGCGCGATGGCGCTGGCGAACCGCGGGTCGTCGAGGTCCGGGAAGTAGGCGGAAAGCTGATGGGTGGTCAGCATGCCCTTGTAGACGATGGTCCGCGACGACAGCGAGGGCATGTACACGCCGGTCTCCCGGCGCACCCGCTTGCGCACGCAGAACGCGCGGCGCTCAAGCTCCATGGCGTCGAAGCCGTCGGGCCCGGTCGCGGTCGAGGGCGCGGACGGATCGGTGGTGAGGACCGCCGTGCCTACGCCGTCAGCGGCCCCGGCAGCGCCGGCGATCTCGGCGCCGTCGGCCGTGACGGGCGCGACGCGCGGCCGCGTCGGCGTGCCGGGCAGCGCGAGGAAGACCTGCCGCATCCACGGCTCGACCTCACGGGCGGCGTGGCCGACGATGTGGCTGACGGTCGGCACCTCCCGCCACCCCAGGACACGCAGGCCCTCCTGGCGGACGATCCGGCTGATGGTCCGGACGGCGTCGTCGCGCTCGCCGGCGACCTGCGGCAGGAACACGGTGCCCACCGCGTACCGACCGGGCGCGGGCAGCGCGAACTCGACGACGTCACGGAAGAAGACGTCCGGGACCTGGACGAGGATGCCCGCGCCGTCACCGGTGTCAGGATCGCTGCCCGACGCACCCCGGTGATCGAGATTGCGCAGCACGGTCAGACCCTGATCGACCAGCTCATGACTGCGCCGGCCGTGCACATCGACGACGAAGCCGACGCCGCAGGCGTCGTGTTCGAAGGTGGGGTCGTAGAGACCTTGCGCAGTCGGCATCCGGCGGTGTCCTGTCCATCTTCAAGGGCCGATGGGAGCGGACGACGCTGTCCGGAGGGCGGCGCGACGAGATGACGGGCTGGTCGCCAGCTCCACGCCTCTACCGAGTGTGCCATGAGCGCGCCGGATCCGCCGTGATCGCTAATGTCCGCCAGGTCACAGCAAGATGACGGCAGATTTCCTGGACGATCAACGAAGTTCAGGTAAAAGGCGTCGATGACAGAAAATGTCACAGCGAGGCAACATCGTTGTCACCGAACGCGTCGCCCGGCGACCCGGCCCGGACGGACAGCCGGCCCGGGTGACGACACACTCCCGGTCCGCAGTGTACGGATCTCGTCCAGCCGCCGGTCCGCCCGGCCGAGGAACGGACCGATTCCAGGGTCCGGCGACCGCGAACGTCCCCGGGGACGCCGACGTCCCGGGGACACGGGGTCTCCTGGTCGGGCGGGGGTTCGCCCGAAACGTCAACCCGGTCGCGGGCCCGGCGACCGCGCCGGTGATCCCCGCCGCTGGGCGAGGCGGCCTACCCCGACCGCTGGTCGTGGCCGGACGGCGCCGGCAGGCCGGGCGCGGCTGGCTCGGTGACCGGGTCACCGGCGGTCCCGGTACCGCCGACCGCACTGCTGGCACCGCTGGCACCACCACTCGGCCCGGCGGGTCCGCCGGGCGCGGCCTGGCCGTCGGCTGGCCCCGTGCCGGGAGCCGCCGCGGTGTTACCGCCGGCGGCCACACCGCCGGAATCCGCGGCGGAGCCGACGGAGGCACCGACCGGGGCGACGGCACCCGTGGCTGCCGTCTCGCCGTCACCGTCACCGTCACCGGTGGCGGTGGCGGTGGCGGCGGTGGCGGCGGCGACGGCGGTGGCGGTGGCGGTGGCGGGGCTGGTCCAGCCGACATCCGGGTCGATCGGGCGACGGACCAACGCCAGCGCCAGCAGGGCCAGCAGGAAGACCGCGATCGAGACCCAGATGTTGATCCGCAGCCCGAGGACCTTCTCCGCGGTGTCGATCCGCAGGGCCTCGATCCACAGCCTTCCGATGGTGTAAAGCGCCACGTAGAGGAAGAACAGCCGGCCGCGGCCCAGCCGCCAACGCCTGTCGACCAGCAGAAGCACCCCGGCGACCGCGAGGTTCCACAGCGACTCGTAGAGGAACGTCGGGTGATACGTCGCCACGCCCGGGATCATCTGGTGGGCCGGGTCGATGCGGACCGCCCAGGGCACGTCCGTCGCGCGGCCGTACAACTCCTGGTTGAACCAGTTACCCCAGCGCCCGATCGCCTGCGCGAGGGCGAGGCCCGGCGCGAGCGCGTCGGCGAACAGGCCGAACGAGACGCGCATCCGACGGCAGGCGATCCAGGCGCCGAGCGCGCCGCCGGAGACGGCGCCCCAGATCGCCAGGCCGCCGTTCCACACCTCGAACACGGCCAGCAGATCGCCGTTCGTACCGAAGTAGGCCTCGGGGCTGCTGACGACGTGGTAGATCCTCGCACCGACGATCCCGAACGGGACCGCCCAGTACGCCACCTCGCTGGCGATCACCGGATCCGCGCCCCGGGCCCGCAACCGCCGGGCTGTGACGGCGACAGCGACGATGATCCCCAGGACGATCATCAACGCATAGGCGCGCAACGGGACTGGTCCCAGATGCACGACCCCTCGGGAAGGACTGGGTATCGCAGCGAGCACCACGAGCGTCAGGCTATCTCCCCGTACTCAGCCGGCAGCGAGGCCAGCCCGCCGACCGCCGACGGACCCACGCCCGTCCACACCGCCGGATGGCGGCGGACAGCGGCGAACGCCTGCGGATGGCGGCGCCCGCGGACCACGGCGAGCGCGGACCGCGGCGAGCGCGGGACGGCCGGAGGCCGCCTGGTCAGGCGGTGGCCGAACGCACGCCGGCGGCGAGCTCGACCGCCAGCCGCTCGATCGCACCGACGCCGTAGGCACCGTCCCGCGCGTCGGCCGCCAGGGCCCGGACCAGCGCCGAGCCCACGATGACGCCGTCGGCGAAGCCGGCCACCTCGGACGCCTGGGCACCGGTGCTGACGCCGAGGCCAACCGCCACAGGCAGGTCGGTCACCTCCCGGACCCGGGCGACCAGGCCGGCCGCCTTCACACCGACGGCGGCGCGCGCACCGGTGACGCCCATGGTCGACGCCGCGTAGACGAAGCCGCCGCTGTGCGCCGTCACCAGGCGCAGCCGTTCGGTGGTCGAGCTCGGCGCGACCAGGAAGACCGGGTCGAGGCCGTGGGTGGCGCTGGCCGCGAGCCACGGGCCGGCCTCCTCCGGCGGCAGGTCGGGGGTGATCGCCCCGGCCCCGCCGGCGGCGGCCAGGTCGGCGGCGAACGCCTCCATGCCGTACCGCTCCACCGGGTTCCAGTAGGTCATCACCAGGGTGGGGGCCCCGGTCTCGGCGACCGCCTCGACCGTGCGCAGCACGTCCCTGGTGGTCACGCCGCCGCGCAGCGCGGTGTCCGCGGCGTCCTGGATGACCGGGCCGTCCATCGTCGGATCCGAGTAGGGCAGGCCGACCTCGACGACGTCCACGCCCGCCGCGACCATCGCCCGCATCGCCGCGATGCCGCGGTCCACCGTCGGGAACCCGGCGGGGAGATAGCCGACGAGCACCGCCCGCCCGTCCTTGCGCGCGGCCGCGAAGGCCTCGTCGAGCGGGCTCGGCCCGCCGGGTCGGGCGGGCCGCTGCCCGGACGGCTCGAGCCGGCTCGGCGCCGGCTGGTCGTTTGCCGGCTGCTCCTGGGCCCGTGCCTGCTGGGCCGACTGGTCGTGCGCCACTTGACTCCGCACCGTGCGTCCGTTCCTCGTCGTTGTCGTCAGGCGGACGGTTCGGTGGCCGGGGTTGCGCCCTCGCCCCGGGACTCGGCGTCCGTGTCGTCCGTGTCCAGCAGATCGAACCAGCGGGCGGCCGTGTCGACGTCCTTGTCTCCTCGGCCGGAGCAGTTGACCAGGACGACGGCGTCCGGGCCGAGCTCACGGGCCACCTCGAACGCGCCGGCGAAGGCGTGTGCGCTCTCGATCGCGACGAGGATGCCCTCCGTCCGCGCGACCAGCGCCAGTGCCTCCATCGCGGCGCTGTCGTCGACCACCCGGTAGCTGGCCCGGCCGGTCTCGTGCAGGAGGGCGTGCTCAGGGCCGATGCCCGGGTAGTCGAGCCCGGCCGAGATGGAATGGGAGACCTGGGTCTGACCGTCCGCGTCCTGGAGGAGGAAGGTCCGCATGCCGTGCAGGACCCCGGGCGCGCCCCCGGCGATCGCCGCGGCGTGGCGGCCCGTCACCACTCCGTCGCCGCCGGCCTCGCAGCCGATCAGGGCGACCTCGGTGTCCGGGATGAAGCGGTGGAAGACGCCCATCGCGTTCGACCCGCCCCCGACACAGGCGACGACGGCGTCGGGCAGGCGGCCGAGCAGGTCGAGCGTCTGCTGACGTGCCTCCACGCCGATGATCCGCTGGAAGTCACGGACCATCATCGGGAACGGGTGCGGGCCCATCACGGACCCGATGCAGTAGTGGGTCGAGTCGACGGTGGCCACCCAGTCGCGCATGGCCTCGTTGATGGCGTCCTTCAGGGTGCGGCTGCCCGACGCGACGGGGACCACCTCGGCACCGAGCAGGCGCATCCGGGCGACGTTGAGCGCCTGCCGGCGAGTGTCCTCCTCGCCCATGTAGACGACGCACTCCAGCCCCAGCAGGGCGCAGGCGGTGGCGGTGGCCACGCCGTGCTGACCGGCTCCGGTCTCGGCGATCACCCGGGTCTTGCCCATCCGCCGGGTGAGAAGGCACTGCCCGAGAACATTGTTGATCTTGTGTGAGCCGGTGTGCGCGAGATCCTCGCGCTTGAGCAGGATGCGCGCGCCACCGATCCGCTCCGTGAGCCGGTCGGCCGAGGTCAGCGGCGTCGGGCGCCCGGCGTAGCTCGCCAACAGGCGGTCGAGCTCATCGACGAAGGCGGGGTCGACCCGGGCGGCCTCGTAGGCCGCGGTGAGCTCGTCGAGCGCCGCGAACAGCGCCTCCGGGACAAACCGCCCGCCGAAACGGCCGTAGTGGCCGGCGGCGTCCGGTACGGCCTGCCAGTTCCCCGCCGCCTGGGCGGCCGACCACGTGCCGACCTCGACCGGGCCGGTCGCGCGGCTCGGGTCGGTGGCACGGCTCGGATCGATGGCGGAGGTCGGGTCGGCGGTGGTGTCGACGGATCGAGCTGTCACGGCCCCGACTGTACCGGCGCCCACCCCCACCGAGGTGACGTGCGGGGCCGGGCCCCGCCCGGAGACGCTCCGAACACAGAGCACCCGTGCGGGCCTGGCCGGCGACCGCTCGGCCGACCGCCTTACACGGCGCCCGAGCGGTCGGCGGGTCAGTGCGCGATACGGGTGGCGGGATGCGTTCCGGCGGTCACGAGATCGGCGACGAACTGGCGCGGGTCGCCGCCGGTCACAGCGGCCTCCCCGACCAGCACCGCGTCGGCCCCGGCACCCGCGTACTGGAGCAGGTCGCGCGGGCCGCGCACGCCGGACTCGGCGACCTTCAGGACCCCCTGCGGGACCATCGGCGCGAGCCGGGCGAAGGTCTCCCTGTCCACCTCGAGGGTGCGCAGGTTGCGGGCGTTGACCCCGACCAGCCGGGCGCCCGCGTCGAGAGCCCGCAGCATCTCGGTCTCGTCGTGCACCTCGACCAGCGCGGTCATGCCCAGCGACTCGACCCGCTCGAGCAGCCCGATCAGCCTCGGCTGATCGAGCGCGGCCACGATCAGCAGGACCATGTCGGCGCCATGCGCCCGCGCCTCGAGGACCTGGTACGGCGAGATCACGAAGTCCTTGCGCAGGACGGGGATGTCGACGGCCACCCGGACGGCGTCCAGATCGGCCAGCGAGCCGCCGAACCGCCGCTGCTCGGTGAGGACGCTGACCGCCGCGGCGCCCGCCTGCTCGTAGAGCGAGGCGAGCGCCGCCGGATCGGCGATCGTCGCGAGCGCACCCCTGGACGGCGAGCGGCGCTTGATCTCCGCGATCACCGAAACCCGCGGTGCGCGCAGCACCGCCAGCGCGTCCCGGGGATCGGGTACACGCTCAACACGTTGTTTCAGAGCTGCCAGGGACGTTTCCCGCTCACGGACGGCCAGATCTGCTCTGACCCCGTCGAGGATCTCCTCGAGAGCGTTCATCGCCCCGCGCTCGCGCCAGTCGCGGCTGCCATGCCGCCGATGGTAGGGCAGTCTCGAGCCCGAGGCCCGTCGCCCCCACCCGCGGCGCCGAGCCGTCACGATTCGTGGTTGTCCACGCATTGGCCATCCGAGTGGCCGCGCCCCTGACGTCGACGTCGAGGCCAGACCAACCCGAGGGATCGCGGGACGAGCGACGGAGCCCCGACCGACGGTAGTGGTGCTCCTGTTGGCCCTGACACCGGACGCACTCGCGCGACCACGGCACGACACCTGGGCAGACGCCTCGCGACACGCCCGCGCACCCGGCACTTTGACGGTCCGCCACCGACCCGTATCATCGAACGCACGTTCGAACACGAGTGGATTCGGGAGGCGCGATGTGGAGTGACGAGCCGAGGCCTCGAGACGCCGCGGACGCGGCACGGAGGTCAGATACGGCCTACCCGCGGGCCCGCCGGGGCGGCTCGGAACGGCTCGTCGCGGCCTGGTCCGCCGCCGCCGTGTGGTCCGCTCGCCGGGTCTCCGGCGGCATTCCCACCCCCGCCGGGCCGCCCGTTCCGAGTGCGCCGGAAGGTGGCGCCGACGAGAGGATCGGCCAGAATTCGCGATCATCGTCCCGAGTACGCGGCGCGGCGCCGGAGCGCCCAGCGCCCGGCCGCCCCGCCACGAGCCCGGGTGGCTCCGCGGCTCCCCGGCCCAAGGGCCCGGCGGCCACCGGCACAGCGGGTGCCGCGGACCCCTCCCCGGCGAGTCCCGTGGCCTGCGGATCAGTGGGCGCGGCGCCGCCGCGGCTCACCGCCCCGCCAGGTGCCCAGACCGAGACCGGCGGAGGCGGTACCGAGGGCCGCAGAGCGCCTGAGGAGCGTGCCGGCGGCACGGGTCGGGCGGGGCTCAGCGGCGCGCCAGACACGCCCGGCCGCCCTCCGCGGCCAGGCCCGGGCACGGCGTCCCGCGTTCCCGTGAGCGGTCCGGTGACGGAGCATGACCTGCTGATCGCGCAGGTTCAGGATCTCGACCGTCGCATCGCGCGGATGGACGAGCTCATCTCCCTGCTCGAGGCGGACATCGAGCGCAATGACCTGGCCTTCGCCGCCCTGGCCGGCCAGCGGCTCCGGCTCACGACGGCAGATCCCGAGCAGAAGGTCGACGGCGCTCCCGCCCCCGCGCGGGACGCGGTCCCTGAACGAGAGGAGCAGTCCTGATGGTCAGGTGGGGTCCTGGCCCCGCTCGATGGCGTCCCAGGCGTCAGCGGGTGCGGCTGCGCGGGCCTGGTAGCGGCCGGACATGGCCGGCCAGGTCCCGGCGCGTGCGACGACGACGGCACCCGTGATCGCGAGCACGAGACCACCGAAGGAGGCGAGCCATGGAGCCACGGTGCGGGAAAGATCGAGGATGGTCGGATCCCCGATGGGGACGAGCGCCCTGACCTCGTCGGTCCCCCGCACCGCGGCCATCGGGTCGAGGGCGATCCCGCCGGCGATCAGGAAGATCGCGACCCCTGCACCCGCCAGGAGCACACCCACCAGGGTCCGCCCCACGCGCCTGGTCGCGATGATCGCCACGGTGGCGGCGAGCCCGAGCAGCGCCAGCGCGGTGGCGGCCGGGGCGAGCGATTCTCCCGACCACTTCACCGGCAGGGGCGCCGCCACGGCCGAGGCCTGCCCGCCCGTGCCGGCCTGAACTTGGGCCGAGACCCAGGTCGCGCTGGCGCTGAACAGGACGACGGCGGATCCGACCAGGCACGCGACCATGGCGAGCGCCCGCTCCCGGCGGGCGCCGGGAGCGGGGCTTCCTGCGGGCGCGGGCAGGTCGGCGGGCGCTGTCATACCGGCGGGCGGAGCGACTCCGCCACCTCGATCGCGCGGAGAACCGCCGCGGCCTTCGTCCGGCTCTCGAGATCCTCGGTGTCGGGAACGGAGTCCGCCACGATCCCGGCGCCGGCCTGCACGTAGGCCATTCCTGAACGGAGGACCGCTGTGCGGATGGCGATCGCGGTGTCGAGGTCACCGCCGAAATCGAGATATCCCACGACCCCGCCGTACAGGCCGCGCCTCGTCGGCTCGAGCTCGTCGATGATCTCCATGGCCCGCACCTTGGGCGCTCCCGACAACGTCCCGGCGGGAAAGGTCGCGGCGAGGACGTCGACCGCGCTGCGCTCGGGCGCCACCTCACCGATCACGGTGGAGACGATGTGCATGATGTGCGAGAACCGCTCGACGGACGCGAACTCGACCACCCGCACCGATCCGGGCACGCAGACCCGCCCGAGATCATTGCGGACCAGGTCGACCAGCATCACGTGCTCGGACCGTTCCTTCGGATCGGCCAGGAGCTGGGCGGCCAGTTCGGCATCGCGCTCGGGGGTCTCGCCCCGCGGCCGGCTGCCCGCGATCGGGTGCAGCAACGCCCGGCGGCCGGTGACCTTGACGTGCGCCTCCGGCGACGAGCCGACCACATCATGATCGGCGAACCGCAGCAGGTACATGTAGGGGCTGGGGTTCGACGCCCGCAGGACCCGGTAGACGTCGAGGGCGTCGGCGGTGGTGGGGCGCTCGAACCGCTGGGAGACCACGATCTGGAAGCACTCCCCCGCCCGGATCTCCTCGATCGACCGCTCGACGGCGGCGTGGAAGCCGCCGGGCGGGGTTGCGGAGGCGAAGTCGCGCACGCCCGTGGACGCCCCGGTCGTGGTCGCCACGGTCGGCTCGCTCCACTTGCCGAGATCTGCCGTCATCACCTCGATGCGGTGCACCGCATCGTCGTAGGCGGCGTCCAGCTCCGCCCGCCGCGCGGACGGTCCGCCCGCCGCTCCTGGGCCAGCCAGGTCCGCTGCTTCGGCCGGGTCCCCGGAGCCGGTGAAGATGTTCGCGACGAGCTGGCACGATCCGTCGGTGTGGTCGAGGACGGCGAGGTCGGTCGTCAGGAGCATCCGCAGCTCGGGCATCCCGAGATCGTCGGTTGCCCGGGCGGGCAGCCGCTCGATGCGCCGGACGATGTCGTACGAGAGGTACCCGACCAGGCCTCCCAGCAGCGGCGGAGTGCCACTCGGCCGGGCCGAGCAGAGCTGGCGTTCCACGGCACGCAGGACGTCGAGCGGGTCGCCGTCGAGCGGGACACCGGGCGGCGGGGTTCCGTCCGTCCAGGCGGCCTGCCCGTCCCGTTCGGTGAGTGTGGCCGCGGCACGGACGCCGACGAAGGAGTAGCGCGACCACACGCCCCCGTGCTCGGCGGACTCGAGCAGGAACGTCCCCGGCCCGCCGGCCAGCTTGCGGTAGACCCCGACCGGTGTCTCGCCGTCGGCGAGCAGGCGGCGGGACACCGCGACGACCGGCTGGCGCGCGGCGAGCTCGTGGAACTCCGCCCGGCTCGGTGTGATCTCGCCGGTGGTCATCGTGGTGCTCCCGTCGTCGGCGCCGGCGCCGCTGCCGGCATGGACATGGGCGTGGAGGTCGGCGTCGGCGTGGGGTTCACGGCCGGGGGCTGCAGGGGCCGGGCGCCGCCGACCTGCAGCTCGCGGCCGGTGAAGCAGGTACGCGTGCCGGTGTGGCAGGCCGGGCCCACCTGGTCCACCTGGACCAGCACGGTGTCGCCGTCGCAGTCGAGGGCGACCGACCGCACCCACTGCACGTGCCCGCTGGTGTCGCCCTTGACCCAGTACTCGGCCCGGCTGCGGCTCCAGTAGGTGGCCCGGCCGGTGGTGAGGGTCCGGTGCAACGCCTCGTCGTCCATCCATCCGACCATGAGCACCTCACCCGAGTCGTACTGCTGGGCGACGGCCGGGAACAGTCCGGAGCCGTCCCGCTTGAGCTGCCGGGCGATGGCGGGGTCGAGATCGGAGGCACGTGCGGTCACCCGCCCATTCTGCCCGCCGCGGCCAGCAGGCCTCCAGGCCACCACGGCAGGCGGGCCGGGACCCGCCGACCGGGGTCACCCCTCCGGGCGGCGGTCAGTGCGACGAGACCCCGGCCGCCCAGGATTCGTGCAGCCGCCGGTAGACCCCGGGCACGGCGACCAGCTCCGTGTGCGTCCCGCGCTGGACGACCCGCCCGGCGTCGACCACGACGACCTCGTCGGCGGCCTCCGCGGTGGAGAGCCGGTGCGCGATGGTGACGGAGGTGCGTCCCCTGGTGAGCTCGAGCAGGGCCGTGGCGATCTTCACTTCGGTCGCCGGGTCGACGGCGGAGGTCGCCTCGTCGAGGACGAGCAGGTCGGGGTCGGCGAGCTGGGCACGGGCAAGCGCCAGGAGCTGGCGTTCGCCGGCGGAGAGCAGCTCACCGCGTTCCCCCACCGGGGTGGCGATGCCGGCGGGCAGGCCGGCGAGCCAGTCGCCCAGGCCGAGCTGCGCGAAGGCGTTCACGATCTCGGCGTCGGAGGCGTCCGGCCGCCCGTACCGGACGTTGCCGGCGACGGTGAGGTCGAACAGGAACCCGTCCTGCGGCACCATGACCACCCGGCCCCGCAGCGAGTCGAACCGCACCTGGTTCAGCGGGACGCCGCCGATCAGCACGGTGCCGTCGGTGGGGTCCATGAGCCGGGTGAGCAGCTTCGCCATCGTCGTCTTGCCGGAGCCGGTCTCCCCGACGACGGCCACCCGCCGGTGCGACGCGAGGTCGAGCGTCACGTCGTGGAGCACCGGCGGGCCGCCCGGGTAGGCGAATCCGACATGGTCGAACCGCACGCCGAGCGGCCCGTCGGGCAGCGCCACGCCACCGGTGTCCTCGGCCGGGTCGCGGACGTCCGACGGGGTGTCGAGGACGTCGAGGACCCGCCGCAGCCCGGCGAAGGCGTTCGCGCCGTCGTTCAGTACCTCGGTCAGTGACTGGATGGGCATCACGAACAGCGTGAGGAGGAACAGGAAGGCCACCAGCTGCCCGGTGGTCAGCGATCCGTCGACGCCGATCGCGACCCCGACGATCACCACCCCCGCGGTGGTGAGCGCGGCGACCGTCTCGACTCCGGCGAACACCCCCGCCACCAGGGTCTGGGCGTGGGTCTGTGCGGCGCGGTAGTCCTCCACCGTGCCGTCGATGCGCCGGGAGGTGCGGTCCTGCGCGCCGTAGGCCCGCACGACCTGGGCGCCGACCACCGACTCCGAGATCGCGCCGAGCATGTCCCCGACCCGCTCCCGCACCTTCCCGTACCGCACCGCCAGCCGCTTCTGGAAACGCCGGGTGGCGATGACCAGCGGGACGAAGAACGCGTACACCAGCAGGGCCAGCTGCCAGGAGTAGACGAACATGAGGATCGTGGCGATCAGCATCTGCCCGGTGGCGACGATCAGCATGACGCCGCCGAACTGGAGGAACTGCGACATCGTGTCGATGTCACTGGTGACCCGGGAGGTCAGCGAGCCGCGCCGCTGCGCGGACTGGCTCAGCATCGACAGGTCGTGGACGTGACGGAAGGCCCGGACGCGCAGGGTGGCCAGCGCGCTCTCGGAGACGCGGTAGAGCCGCACGTTCATCCGGAACGCCGCGAGCGCGGTGATCAGGATGGCGACCGCGGCGAGGGCCACCGAGACTCCGACGAGGCCGAGGTCCGCTCCGCCCTCCCAGACACCGCGGTCGAGCGTCTGCTGGACCACGACGGGGATCACCACCTTGCCCACGGTGGCGGTCACGGCGAGGGCCAGGGTTCCGGCGATGCCGGCGGTCAGCTCCGGCACGAGCCGGCGCAGCCGGCCCCCGGTCGCCCACAGGCCGTCGGAGCTCATCGTGCGCCCTCCTGGTCCGGAACCGTCAGCATTCCGACCGAGGCCGCGTCGACAGGCGCGGCGGTACCCGATGCGGCGGCGTTCAGCCCGGAGGAGCCCGGCGCCGGCACCCGGTGAGGCCCGGGCTCCCCCCGCGTTCCCGGGGTCGGCCCGTCGCCGGTCCCGGCGTCCGTGTCCTCGTCGTAGGCCGTCAGCAGCTCCGCGTAGCCGGGCGAGCTGGCCAGAAGCTCCCGGTGGGTGCCCTGCGCGGTGACACGGCCGTCCTCCAGGTGCACGACCTCGTCGGCGAGCTCGACGGTGGACCGCCGGTGCGCGACGATCACCACCGTCGACGCCCCCGCCCGCTCCCGCAGCCCGGCGAGGATGGACGACTCGATCCGCGGGTCGACGCTGGACGTCGCGTCGTCGAGGATCAGCAGCCGCGGGTCGCGCACGAGCGCGCGGGCGAGGCCGATCCGCTGGCGCTGACCGCCGGAGAGCGTGGTCCCCCGCTCCCCCACCCTGGTGTCGAGGCCGGCTGGCAGGGCACGGACGAAGCGCTCCGCCTGGGCCCGGCGCAGGGCCTCCCACACGGTCTCGTCGTCGACGTCCAGGCCGAGGGCGACGTTCACCCGCACGGTGTCGTCGAACAGGAACGTCTGCTGGGGGACGAGCGCGACCGCGCGGGTCACCTCGCCCATCGCCAGGTCACGCAGGTCCACGCCGTCGATCCGGACGGTGCCCGAGTTGGGGTCGACCAGGCGGGCGAGGAGGTTCACCAGGGTCGACTTGCCGGCACCGGTGCGCCCCGTCAGCGCGACCACCCGGCCGGGGGCCACGTCGAAGGTCACCCCGTGCAGCGCGGGCCACACCGCCTCGGTGGATGGCGGCCTGGCGGCGGGGATGTTCGCGGAGGTGTCCGTGACGTCGTCGTGGTCGCCGGCGGTCTGCACCGGGTAGCCGTATCCGACGCCGGTGACGCGCAGCGCCGCCGGGCCGGAGCCGACGAGGGCGGCGGAGCCGAAGCCGAGACCGCCGCGGGCCGTGAGCACCGCGTCCACCCGCTCGTGCCCGACGACGGACCTGGGCAGCTCACCGAAGACCCATCCGATCGCTCTGATCGGGAAGGCCAGCAGGGTGAACAGGTAGGCGACCCGAACCAGCTCACCGACGGTGAGCGAGCCGCCGTCGATGCGGACCGCTCCGACGACGATCACGGCCAGCACGCCGAGGTTGGGCAGCGCCTCCATGACCGGGTCGAACATGCCCCGGACCTGGCCCGCACGGACCATCGCGTCGCGCAGCTCGCCGGCCTTGACGGCGAAGCGGGCCGTCTCGTCGGCCTCCCGACCCAGGGTCTTCACGACGAGCGCACCGTCGAAGGACTCGTGGGCGACCCCGCTGACCTCGGCTCGCAGGCGCTGGGCGCGGCCGTAGAGCGGCGACACCCACCGGCCGTAGACCACGTTGACGACACCGAACGCGGGGAACACGACACAGCCCACCAGGGCCAGCAGCGGGTCGGTCGCGATCAGCAGGGCCAGCGCCGCGGCGAGCATGACCAGCACGCCGGCGGCGAACGGCAGCGGCGCGATCGGCGCCCACGTGGCCTCCACGTCCGCGTTCGCGTTGGACAGCAGCGAACCGGTCGAGTGCCGCTGGTGCCAGGCCAGCGGCAGCCGCAGGTACTGGCGGGTGACCCGACGCCGGTAGGTGGCCTGCAGCCGGTACTGCATCATTCCGGAGACCAGGCGGCGGAAGAACATCCCGGCCGCCCGGGCGAACCCGATGCCGACCATGATCAGCGCCGCGCCGATGACGGCGCTCCAGTCGGCGGCGCCGTCGTCGATGCTCGGGACGAGGACGCGCTCGGTGATCTCGCCAAGGGCGAGCGAGCTCGCGACCGTCGCCAGCGCGTAGAGGGAGCTGCCGGCCAGCGCGATCAGGAAGACCCTGGGCTCCTCCCGGACGGCGATCGCGAGCACGCCCAGCCCGCGCCTGATCACCGTGGGCGAGCCCGCCGCGACGGGCCGGGGCTCCGCGGCAGGCCGGGATGCCGCGGCAGGCCGGGATGCCGCGGCGGGGGGCCCAGGCGAACCGGCACCGCCGGGGGCTGCTTTCCTGCGGGTCACCTCGCCGGACGCGGGGTCACCGGGCACTGGCACTCCTCCGTTTCACGGGCGGCCGCGGAACACCCCCCGCGGCATCGGCGGCCGCCGCACGCCGTCCCCCGGGTGACGCGGCCGTTCGTCACTCAACGCGCAACCCGGCGGTAACAGTCCCGGTCAGACGCCTGCTCACCAGCGCGACCCGGACACGGTGCCCGCCGGCTCACCACCCGGACGACCAAGGCGCGCCCGACATCCTGGCCCGCGCGAAGGCCGCCGGCCCGGCAATGACCCAACCGACCGCTGATGGACAACCGACGTTCGACCCGCGTTCGAGGAAATGCCCACGACCGACGCCACCAGCCGATCCGTACCCCGGCCGCAGCCGTCAGCCCGGCCCCGCAGCCGTCAGCGCCGCAAGCCGGCCGCTCGTTGCCCGCAGCCGTCAGCGCACCGCGATGGCGGCGTCGCGCAGCACCTTCTTCACCTCGGAGATCCGCATCCGCCCGAAGTGGAAGACGCTGGCGGCCAGCACGGCGTCGGCGCCGGCGCCGACCGCGGGGGCGAAGTGGTCGAGGCTGCCGGCGCCACCGCTGGCGATCACCGGGACGTTCACCGCCGCGCGGACCGATGTGATCATTTCCAGGTCGTAGCCGTCCTGGGTGCCGTCGGCGTCCATCGAGTTCAGCAGGATCTCGCCGGCGCCCAGCTCGACGGCCCGCGCGGCCCAGGCGACCGCGTCGATGCCGGTGCCCTGGCGCCCGCCGTGGGTGGTCACCTCGAAGGCGGGGCCGCCCGGCTCGCGGGAGCGACGGGCGTCCACCGAGAGCACGATGCACTGGCTGCCGAACCGCAGCGCGCACTCGCGGACCAGCTCCGGGCGGGCGACGGCCGCGGTGTTGATCCCCACCTTGTCGGCGCCGGCGCGCAGCAGCCGGTCGACGTCGTCGACCGAGCGCACCCCGCCGCCGACGGTGAGCGGGATGAAGACCTGCTCCGCCGTGCGCCGGACGATGTCGTACGTGGTCTCCCGGTTTCCGCTGGACGCGGTGATGTCGAGGAAGGTCAGCTCGTCGGCGCCCTCGGCGTCGTAGAGCCGGGCCATCTCGACCGGGTCGCCCGCATCCCGCAGGTCGGTGAAGTTCACACCCTTGACGACCCGCCCGCCGTCGACGTCGAGGCAGGGGATCACCCGGACGGCGACGGTCACGGTGCGCCCGCCGCGGGCACCTCCGCCGCGACCGCGAGCGCCTCGGGCAGGGTGAACGCGCCGGCGTAGAGCGCCTTGCCCACAATGGCGCCCTCGACACCGGGCACCGTCGCGATCGCGCGCAGGTCCTCCAGGGAGGAGACGCCGCCGCTGGCGACCACCGGCCGGGTCGTCGCGGCCGTCACGGCCCGCAGCAGCTCGACGTTCGGGCCGGTGAGGGTCCCGTCCCGGCGGACGTCGGTGAGCACGTAGCGGGCGCAGCCGTCGGCGTCCAGCCGTGCGAGCACCTCGTAGAGCTCGCCGCCCTCGCGCGTCCAGCCCCGCGCGGCGAGGGTGGTGCCACGGACGTCCAGGCCCACGGCGATCCGGTCGCCGACCCGGTCGATCGCCTTGCGCACCCACTCCGGGTCCTCGAGCGCCGCCGTGCCGATGTTGACCCGGGCCGCGCCGGTGGCCAGCGCGGCGTCGAGGGAGTCGTCGTCCCGAATGCCGCCGGAGAGCTCCACGGCCACGTCGACGGAGCGGACGACCTCGGCGATCAGGTCACGGTTGGACCCGCGGCCGAAGGCCGCGTCGAGGTCGACCAGATGGATCCACTCGGCGCCGTCGCGCTGCCAGGCCAGCGCCGCCTCGCGCGGGTCGCCGTAGGAGGTCTCGGTTCCGGCCTCGCCCTGGACCAGGCGGACGGCAAGGCCGTCGGCCACATCCACCGCGGGTAGCAGCGTCAACGTCACATCCCCACCCTACGGGTCACCCCGGCCATCGAGGATGCGCACCACAGGGACCACACGAGTTGACGGAACCGGGGATCCTCCGATCACGGATCGTTTTAGCGTGGTCGGCGATGACCTTCGACGCGGCGGACCAGGCGTCGATGCCGGGAGCAGCCGATCGGGCCGTGGCCAGCGCGCGGATGTGGGCCGCGATCGCGTCCGCCGCCGCGCGCCGGTACGTCACCGACCGGGCGACGGTCGCGGCCTCGGTCATCTCCAACATCGTGCTGACCGTCCTGCGCGGCCACCTGGCACTGGCCGTGTGGGAACAGCGGCCCGGGCTCGCCGGCTACGACGCCACCGCGGCGGTCACCTTCACCGTGGTCGGGCAGGCCCTCGTCAGCACCTTCGCCGTCTTCGGCGGCATGGTCGACCTGGCCTGGCGGGTGCGCGACGGCGGCGTCGAGACCGACGTCGTCCGGCCCGTCGGGTTCCAGCGGTGGTGGCTCGGCCTGGAGGTCGGGCGGGCCGGGGTGTACCTGACCACCCGCGCGATACCCGCGGGTGTGGTCGGAGCGTTCCTGTTCGACCTGCGGCTCCCCCGGTCCTCGGGCACCGGAGCGCTGTTCGCCGCGAGTCTCGTGCTGGCCCTCCTGGTCAGCTTCGGCCTGCGCTACCTGGTCGCGCTCAGCGCGTTCTGGCTGACCGACGACCGGGGGGTGCAGGCCGTCGCCGCGCTCGTGATGATGTTCTTCTCCGGCGCCGTGCTGCCCCTCGGGCTGTTCCCCGGCGTGCTCGGGACGATCGCCGGGTTCCTGCCGTTCGGGGCCGTCGTCCAGGCGCCGATGGACCTCTACCTCGGGTCGCCGGCCGGCGGCACGGCATACCTCGGGAGCGCGGCCGCCGGCCCGGAACGGATCCTCGCCTACCAGGCGGTCTGGGCGCTGCTGCTGTGCCTGGCCGGCCGCGTCCTGACGACCGCCGCGCTGCGCCGCCTCGTCGTACAGGGAGGCTGACGGGTGACCACGGACGAGGCCGCGGCCACCGCCGGCGCAGGCGCAGGCATCAGCACTGCCGGCACCACGGCGACCGGCACCCACGTGAATGGCACCCACGTGACGGTTGCCGACAGCGGCGTGGGCGGGCGGCTCGGGCTGGTGCGGGCGGAGGCGGGCCACTACCTACTGCTGGTCGGCGCCGCCTTCCGCTCGACGGCCCAGTACCGGCTCTCACTCGTCCTGTACACCCTCGTCGAGATGGCGGCGACGGTGCTGGACCTCGCCGCGATCGGCATCGTGTTCGCCCACCTGCCCGACCTCGACGGCTTCTCGCTCGCCGAGGTCGCCTTCCTCTACGGGACGTCGGCCCTCGCCTTCGCCGCCGCCGAGGCCGCGGTCGGCCCGCTGGACCGCCTCGGCTGGCCGATCAAGGACGGCAAGCTGGACCCGATGCTCACCCGCCCCGTCAGCGTGCTCGTGCAGGCCGCGACCGCGGACTTCTCCCCGCAGCGGCTGGGCCGGGTGGTGCAGCCCGCCGCCGTCCTCGTGATCAGCCTCACCGCGCTGGACGTCCCCTGGACCCCCGCCCGGATCGCCGTCCTCCCACTAATGATCATCAGTGGGATCGTGATCAGTGTGAGCCTCTCGGTGGGCACCGCGGCGGTGCTGTTCGTCGCTCCGGACGCGTCCGTCGCCGTGGGCGCCGTCCGGCAGGGCGCGGCGCTCGCGACGCAGTACCCGCTGACGGTCTACGGCCGCCGGACGGCGCTGCTGATGACCGTGGTGCTGCCGATCGCCTTCGTGAACTGGCAGCCGGCCCTGTTCGTGCTCGACCGGCCCGACCCGTTCGGCCTGCCGGGGCTCACCCGGTTCCTGTCCCCCGCCGTTGCCCTGGTCACCGCCATGCTCGCCGGGACGGCCTGGCGCCTCGGCCTCCGCCACTACCGCAGCACCGGGAGCTGAGTGTCATGACCGGCGTCATCGACGTCGAGGGGGTCAGCAAGACGTTCGTCCTGCGGCGGCGGGCCGGCTGGATGCGCCGGGAACGGGTGGACGTCCACGCCGTCGCGGACCTGTCGTTCACGGTCCGGGCCGGGGAGATCGTCGGGTACCTCGGCCCGAACGGCGCGGGCAAGAGCACCACCATCAAGATGCTGGTCGGCATCCTGACGCCGTCCGGTGGGCGGCTGCGGGTGGCCGGGCTGGACCCGTCCCGGCAGCGCCTGCGGCTCAGCCGGCGCATCGGGGTGGTCTTCGGCCAGCGCTCGCAGCTGTGGTGGGACCTGCCACTACGCGACAGCTTCGAACTGATCCGCCGCATCTACCGGATCCCGGCGCCGCGATACCGGAACAATCTCGAGCATTTCGTCGAGATGCTGGCGCTGGCGCCAATCCTCGACACCCCGGTGCGGCAGCTCTCGCTCGGCCAGCGGATGCGCGGCAACATCACGGCCGCCTTCCTGCCCGACCCGGAGATCGTCTACCTGGACGAGCCGACGATCGGCCTGGACGTCGTCTCGAAGACGGCGGTCCGCGCGTTCCTCGCACGCACCAACCGCGAGGCGGGGACGACGATCGTGCTCACCACCCACGACATGACCGACGTCGAGCAGCTGTGCCGGCGGGTGATGGTCATCGACCATGGCCGGCTGGCCTTCGACGGCGAGCTCGAGACGCTGCGCGAGCGCCTCGGCGGCACGCGGACGCTGCGGGTCGACCTCGCCGAGCCGCTGCCGGCGATGACCGTCGAGGGGGCGCGCGTCGTGCGGGTGCACGGCGCCCGGCAGTGGCTCGAGCTCCCGGCGGGTGGCAGCGCGGCACCGCTGGTCAGCGAGATCGCGGCCCGCTACCCGCTGGTCGACCTCTCGGTCGGCGAGCCGGCGATCGAGGACGTCATCGCCCGCCTCTACACCACCGACCGACTCGCCCCCGACGCCCCCTGATCAACAGGGCCGGAGCCGACGCCTGCGCCTGTGGCGGCGGCGGCTGGCCGCTGCAGGTGGTCAGCTCAGGGTGCGCAGCCAGTTCCGCAGGACGTGGGCACCGGCGTCGCCGGACTTCTCCGGATGGAACTGGGTGGCCGCGAGCGGTCCGCGCTCGACCGCGGCGGCGAACGCCTCGCCGTGCTCGGCGACGGTGTCACCCGCCCGCGCCGCCGCCGCGTAAGAGTGCACGAAGTAGAAACGCGTCTCCGCGTCGATGCCCTCGAACAGGACCGACTCCGGTGGGGGCGTGACGACGTTCCAGCCCATGTGCGGCAGGACCGGCGCCGTCAGCCGGCGCACGCTCCCCTCGAGCACGCCGAGGCCCTCCGTCCGCACACCGTGCTCGTCGCCGAGCTGGTAGAGGATCTGCATGCCCACGCAGATCCCGAGGACCGGTCGGCCGGCAGCCAGCCGCTCACGCACGACCTCGCCGCCGCCGACCGCATCCACACCCGCCATGCACGCCGCGAAGGCGCCGACCCCGGGGACGACGAGCCCGTCGGCGGCCCGGGCGGCGTCGAGATCCGCCGTCACCGTCACCTCGGCACCGACCCGGGCGAGCGCCCGCTCGGCCGAGCGCAGGTTCCCCGAGCCGTAGTCGAGGACGACGACGTCCGGCCGCGGGCCGCTCAAAGCACGCCCTTGGTGGACGGCACGCCGGCGACCCGCGCGTCGAGCGCCACCGCGTCGCGCATGGCCCGGGCCACCGACTTGAACTGCGCCTCGACGACGTGGTGGGCGTTGCGCCCGGACAGCACCCGCACGTGCAGCGCGATCCGCGCCGAGGCGGTGATCGACTCGAAGATGTGCCGGGTGAGCGTGGTGTCGTAGGTGCCGATCAGGCCGACCAGCTCCGGCTCGACGTGCACACAGTAGGGCCGGCCGGAGAGGTCAACGGCCGACTGCACCAGCGCCTCGTCGAGCGGCACGGTCGCGTCGCCGAAACGGCGGATGCCCGCCTTGTCGCCGAGCGCCTCGCGCAGCGCGGTGCCGAACGCGATGGCCGTGTCCTCGACGGTGTGGTGCGCGTCGATGTGCAGGTCGCCCTCGGTGCGCACGGTGAGGTCGAAGCCTCCGTGCTTGCCGAGCTGCTCCATCATGTGGTCGAAGAACGGGACGCCGGTCTCCGCCGACGCCAGGCCCGTCCCGTCGAGGTCGAGCTCGATCAGGACGTGCGACTCCTTGGTCTTGCGCTCGACGCGAGCGGTGCGTGCCATCGTTTCCCTCGGGTTCTCCACTGGTGCGGCGCTGGACCGGCCGGCCGGCCGGCTGTTTGGTCGGTCCGGGCGGTCGTACCGGTCCGGATGTTCGGGTCGGTCCGGATGGTCGGGTCGGGTCGGTCCGGCCCGGTCGGTCAGGAGCTGATCTCCACGGCGGCGCGCAGGAGGGCCGGGCGGGCGGTCAGCACCCGGCGCAGCGCGTCGAGGAAGGACTCCGTCTCGTTCGGCAGGCCGGCCGTCACCCGCAGCCAGCCGTCGAGGCCGACGTCGCGGACGAGCACGCCGGCGTCGAGCAGGCCCTGCCACACGGCGCGCTGGTCGGTGAAGTGGCCGAACAGCACGAAGTTGGCGTCGCTCGGAGCGGTCACGCAGCCGAACTCCGGCAGGGACCGGACGAGCAGGTCGCGCTGTGCCTTCACCGCGTCCACCGTGCCGAGCAGCTCGTCGGCGTGGGCGAGCGCGGTGCGCGCGACCGCCTGGGTGAACGACGACAGGTGGTAGGGCAGGCGGACGAGCTGCAGCGCGTCGACAACCGCCGGATGCGCCGCGAGGTAGCCGACCCTGGCGCCGGCCAGCGCGAACGCCTTGCTCATCGTCCGGGTGACGACCAGCCGGGGGTGGTCGGGCAGCAGGGTGAGCGCGCTGGGGACGCCGGCCCGGCGGAACTCGCCGTAGGCCTCGTCGACCACGACGACACCCGAGCCGACCTCGGCCATGGCGTCGCAGGCGGCCGCGATGACCTCCGCGCCGAGCGCGGTGGCGGTGGGGTTGTTCGGCGAGCACAGGAACAGCAGCGCCGGGCGGTACCGGCGGATCGCGGCGGTGACCCGGTCGGCGTCGAGGGTGAAGTCCGCCGCGCGGGACTCGGCGACCCAGCCGGTGGCGGTCGCCAGCGCGATCAGCCGGTGCATCGAGTAGGACGGCTCGAAGCCCACCGCCACCCGCCCCGGACCGCCGAACGCCTGGCAGAGCTGCTGGAGGATCTCGTTCGACCCGTTGGCCGCCCACACCTGGGCCGCGTGCACGCCGAAACCGGCGTCCGGGGTCAGGTAGTACGCCAGGTCGGCGCGCAGAGCCTCGGCCTCCCGGTCGGGATAGCGGTTGGCCTCGGTCGCGGCGAGGGTCGCGGCCTTGCCGAGCGCATCCACGAGCCCGGCGGACGGCGGGTGCGGGTTCTCGTTGGTGTTCAGCCGCACCGGGACGTCGATCTGGGGCGCGCCGTAGGGCGACATCCCCCGCAGGTCGTCACGCAGGGGCAGGTCGTCCAGGGTGACGGGCCGCCACGGGGCACGGTCGGCCGGGGTGGCCGCAGCGGAGCGCAGCCGCCCGCGGCCACCGACGGGCGCGCCCTGGCCGGCCGGCGCCCCCGGGAGCACCCCGCTGGGACCTGCGGCGTCAGGTGGCCCGGCGCCGTCACCCAGGCCGGCGCCGTCACCCGGGCCGGCGCTGTCGCCCGAGGGGGCGGCGTCGCCCGCTCCGCTGATGTTCCCGGTCATCGGGCCCGTACCTCCACCGCGTCGACGTGGGCGATCAGGTCCTCGGCTCCGCCGAGCGCGGCGATGCGGGGCGCGATGTCGGCGAGCGCCTCGGGGCCGCACTCGACGACATGGACCTGGCGCTGGAAGGCGGACACGGCGAGGCCACTGGAGTGCCGCGCGGTGCCGCCGGTGGGCAGGACGTGGTTCGAGCCGGCGAGGTAGTCCCCGAGCGGGACGGGTGCGTAGGCACCGACGAAGATCGCGCCCGCGTTGCGCACCCGGGCGGCGACACCCGCCGCGTCCGCGGTGTGGATCTCCAGGTGCTCGGCGGCCCAGGCGTCGACGACCGCGAGACCCGCGTCGACGTCGGCGACGATCGCCACGGCGCCCTGGCCGGCCAGCGCCTCGGTGACCCGCTCCCGGTGCCGGGTGGCGGGGACCTGCTTGTCGAGCTCGACGTCGACGGCGTCGGCCAGCTCGGGCGACGTCGTGACCAGCAGGCAGGCGGCCATCGGGTCGTGCTCGGCCTGCGCGATCAGGTCGGCGGCGACGAAGTCGGGGCGGGCCGAGCCGTCGGCGAGGATGGCGACCTCGGTCGGGCCCGCCTCGGCGTCGACACCGACCAGCCCGCGCAGCAGCCGCTTCGCCGCGGTGACGTAGACATTGCCGGGGCCGGTGACGACATCGACGGCCGGGCAGCTCTCGGTGCCGTGCGCGAACATCGCGACGGCCTGGGCGCCGCCGGCCGCGTAGACCTCGTCGACCCCGAGCAGGGCGCAGGCGGCCAGCACGACCGGATGCGGCAGGCCGCCGTTGTCGACCTGGGGCGGCGAGGCCACCGCCAGCGAGGCGACGCCGGCCTCCTGCGCGGGGACGACGTTCATGACCACGCTGCTGGGGTAGGCGACCCGCCCGCCCGGCACGTAGAGGCCGACCCGGCCGACCGGGATCCAGCGCTCGGTGACCTTCGTGCCGGGGGCCACCTCGACGACCACCGGCTCCCGGAGCTGGGCCCGGTGTACCAGCCGCGCGCGGCGGATCGCCTCGGTCAGCGCGTCACGGACCGCCGGGTCGAGGGCCGCGAGCGCGCTCGCGAGCGCGTCGGCCGGTACCCGCAGCTCGGCCGGGCGGACCCGGTCGAAGCGCTCCGCGGCGTCGAGGACGGCCGCGTCACCACGGTCGCGCACGTCGTCGCAGACGGGGCGGACCGCGTCCATCGCGACGTCGACGTCCACGGCCGCCCGCGGGAAGAGCCGACGGACGTCCGACGTGGTGGGCTGCGCGGAGCGCAGATCGAGCCTTCTGAGCACGCCCACGAGCGTATCGGCCCGACCGCCGGTCCGAGCAGTGGAACTGTTTGGGAATACCACACCGTGATACGGCGCGGGGCGCGGTGGCACCGGGACCCGGCCCGAGCGGGGTAACCTGCGGCGGTGAGCTCCAGTTCGGACGCCGCCCCCAGTTCGGACGCCGCCCCCGATCCGGGCGCCTCCCCCAATGGCACAGGCAGGTACGACGGCAAGTCGGGCTTCCTGGCGCGGCCGCTGTACGCCTACCTGATGGAGCACGGCTCCCCGCCTGACGGCGTCCTGAGTGACCTCGCGGCCGAGACCGCGGCGCTCGGGAGCGTCGCCCGGATGCAGATTCCCGCCGAGCAGGGCTCGCTGCTGACGATCCTGACCGCGGCCCTCGCGCCGTCCCGGGCGATCGAGATCGGCACGTTCACCGGCTACTCCGCGCTGAGCATCGCCCGCGGCCTGCCCGCGGGCGGCCGACTGCTGTGCCTCGACGTCAGCGAGCAGTGGACGTCCGTCGCCCGCCGGTACTGGGAGCGCGCCGGGGTGAGCGACCGCATCGAGCTGCGGCTGGGGCCCGCCGCCGACTCGCTGGCCGCGCTGCCGGCGGAGCCGGTTTTCGAGCTGGCCTTCATCGACGCCGACAAGACCTCCTACCCCACCTACTACGAGCTGCTGCTGCCCCGGATGAAGCCCAACGGCCTGATCATCGTCGACAACGTCCTGCAGTCCGGCCGGGTCCTCGACGCGGACGTGACGGAGCCGAGCGCCGTCGCCGTGCGCGCGTTCAACCGGATGGTGGCCGACGACCCCCGCGTCCAGGTGGTCATGCTCCCCGTCGCGGACGGCCTGACTATCGCCCGCAAGCTGCCGTAGCCCTACCGTTCCGGACGGCCGATCCGGACGTCGACCCCGGGTGAGTAGTGCGCCAGTGGCTCGCCGGGCAGCGGCAGCAGGCCGGTGGCGCGGACGAGACCGTCGTCGATCTCCTCCGGGTGGGCCCGCCACAGCGGCCAGGGCTCGTGGTGGGCCCGCACCGCGCGGTGACTCGATCCGGTCGAGCTGAACACGATCCAGCGCGCCGTGAGGAAGTGGTCGAGCGGGCCGAGCTCGCCGGGCTGGTAGCGCGGGCCGAGCCGGATGCGCACCCGGCTCGAGGTACCCCGTGGGCCGGGCCAGCGGCGCCGGCACTCGTACCGGATCTCGCTCGGCCCGCCGGACGGCCCGCCGGTCTCGGTGAGCGTCATCGAGGCCCAGAGGTACGGCAGGCGGAAGCCGTTGCGCGCCACCAGCACCGCGCCGAGCCGGGCGGCCTCCAGGGAGAAGAACCAGATCCCGCGCCGGCCCCGCCGGTCCACGACGTAGGTCCGGACATTCGTCTCGCAGAAGTGGGACGCCCAGGGCACGGCGCGCCCGCCGGGCGTCGCGACGCGCATGTAGAAGGGCACCAGACTCACCCAGGCCCGGTCGTCGTAGGTGTCGGCGGCGAGTTCGGGGGGCAGCAGCCGGCCGACGGCCTCGGGATCGACGGGCCAGTGCACGAACGTGAGCCGCTCCCAGCGCTGCGTCATCGTGGGCCGGTCGACGGTGAACGGGCAGCTGGGCTCGACGACAGGCCGGTCCGACCAGTCGCGCCCATCCGGCAGGCCGGGATGATCCGGACACATACCGACATCGTCGCACCAGGTGGCTCAGGTCGCACCGGATGTCTCATCGGGCCCGAACGGGGACCGGCCCCAGACCCGCGCCCCGACCCCGTGTCAGCGGGACGCTCCGTCTCACCAGGACGCCCCGGTTCCACCGGGACGCTCCGGCCCACTGCGGTCCGGCCCACCGCGCTCCGGCCCATCGGGGTCCGGCCCATCGAGAAGCCCGGCCTCACCGAGAGTCTCGGGCTCTTCGAGGAACTCCGACTCCTCCGAGTCGGAGTCCGGCGAGCCGGGGCCGGACGCGCGCGGCCAGGAGCCGTCCGGCCGGGAGGTGCCCGGCCCGGATGCGCCCCTGGGAGCGCCCGGCGAGGCGAATCCACCGGCCGCGCCGGGCCACCAGCCGCCGGGCCACCAGCCCCCGGGCCAGCCGGGGCCGGGCGCCCCACCGTCACCGGGCCGGCGACCGCTCGGCCAGCCACCGCTCGGCCAGCCACCACCGGGCCAACCGCCGTCCGGCCAGCCGCCGTCAGACCAGGCGCGGGCGGCAGGCCACGGTGGGTCCGGCCAACCGCGGAGCGCCCAGGGCGGGCCGACGAAGCCGGGCGGAGGCTGACGCCAGTACTGCTCGCGGCGGCGGCGCATCCACCAGAACCCGCCGATGAGGAGCGCGCCGGCCAGGGCGGTCAGCGAGATACCCGACAGCCCGGTGAACGGCAGTTCACCCCCGGCCTGACCCTTCCCGGTCC
>NZ_UBIZ01000056.1:0-799 GCF_900465275.1 Parafrankia sp. Ea1.12
CATCCCGACCGGATCCATCGCGCTGGATGTCGCGCTCGGTATCGGGGGCCTCCCTCGCGGGCGCGTCGTCGAGATCTATGGGCCGGAGTCGTCCGGAAAAACCACGGTCGCGTTGCACGCGGTGGCGAACGCGCAGGCAGCCGGAGGTATCGCGGCCTTCATCGATGCCGAGCACGCTCTTGATCCGGAGTATGCGGGGAAGCTCGGCGTCGACACCGACGCGCTGCTCGTCTCCCAGCCCGACACGGGGGAGCAGGCGCTGGAGATCGCCGACATGCTGATCCGTTCCGGCGCGCTGGACGTCATCGTCATCGACTCGGTCGCGGCGCTGGTACCGCGGGCCGAGATCGAGGGGGAGATGGGCGACAGCCACGTGGGTCTGCAGGCCCGCCTGATGTCGCAGGCACTGCGGAAGATCACCGGGGCGCTCGCGAACTCCGGCACCACTGCCATCTTCATCAACCAGCTCCGCGAGAAGATCGGCGTCATGTTCGGGTCGCCAGAGACGACCACCGGTGGAAAGGCACTGAAATTTTACGCGTCGATCCGGCTCGACGTGCGCCGCATCGAGACGCTGAAGGACGGTACCGAGGCGGTCGGTAACCGGACCAGGGTCAAGGTGGTCAAGAACAAGATGGCCCCGCCGTTCCGGACGGCCGAGTTCGACATCGTCTACGGCGGCGGTATCAGCCGCGAGGGCTCCCTGATCGATATGGGCGTCGAGCACGGCATCATCCGCAAGTCCGGTGCCTGGTACACCTATGACGGTGACCAGCTCGGCCAGGGCAAGGAAAACGCA
>NZ_UBIZ01000244.1:0-12081 GCF_900465275.1 Parafrankia sp. Ea1.12
CCCTCGGTGACGCGAACGAGGCCGCGGCCCGGGCTGCGGCTGAGTGCGGCGGCTCGCTGAACTGGGGCGGGGCGCTGAAGTGTGGCGGCTCAATGAGTCCCTGGACCCCGTCAGCCGCCACACATCCAGCCCATCCCACTTTGGTGCCAACTCGGGCAGCTCGAGCCAGGGAGGAGGCGGATGGGCCAGGCCGGCCGAGCGTTCCGGGAACTCGGTGGGGCGGACGGGTGACACCGGTGGGCGCGCAGGGTGACCGGGGTGGGTGAGCGCAGCGGCGGTGTGGGGCAGCGCGGGCCGGATGGGCGCGGCCCCACTCGCTCGTCTAGCGTTCCTGGGAGTGGGATCCGCCGGGGTGGACCGTGACGAACCGGATCCGTTACCCCTGGGCCGCGTGGCGGTGCGCATCCGATGACCTTCTCGGGTCGGATGAGCGACCTTGCGCGGCGTCACGCATGCTTGACGGGTCCGGCAGGGCAGGGCTCCGGCACGCACAGCCGGGCCCGCGAGGGTTGGGGGTGACAGCGACGGTACAGGGACAGGAGTCGGCATCCCCGGTCCGCGGTGACGCCGCGTCCGGTCGGGCCGGACGCAAAAGAGGCCCGCAGGTCCGTATGGCGGGCAGGCCGCGGGGAGGCATCACCCATCCGGACGAGACGGGTGGTCCCGCCGGCGAGACGAGTGGGCCCGCCCGGCGGTCCCGCGGTGGGCCTGACGGGCCCGGGCGGCTCGGGAGGTCGGTGCCGCGTCCTTCGGGAAGCCGTTCACGCGGCACGTCGGCGCCGCTCGGCAGCGCCGACGACCTGCCGTTCGGGCCACCGACCGGCGGAATCCGCCGTCCGGTCGACCGGCGGCGGCACCTCACCCGGATGGGGCTCGTCGCCACCGCCATGGGTGTCGCGGTCGGGCTCATGGCGCTGCCGTTCCTGAGCGCCGCGGGGCTGTTCGCGAAGGCGTCCGCCGACCACTTCCTCGAGCTTCCCTCGGACCTCGTGACCCCGCCGCTGCCACAGAGATCCACGATCCTGGCAGCGGACGGATCCGTGATCGCCACGCTGACCGGGGCGGAGGACCGGCGGGTCGTCACCGGCGACGAGATCCCGAAGATCATGCGCGAGGCGATCGTCGCGATCGAGGATGCCCGCTTCTACTCCCACAACGGCGTCGACCCCCAGGGGGTGTTGCGGGCCGCGGCCCGCAACAGCGAGGCCGGCTCCACCACCCAGGGCGGCTCCACGCTGACCCAGCAGTACGTGAAGAACGTGCTGCTTCAGGACGCCACCACGCCCGAGGAGCGTGACGCGGTCGCCGGCGACTCGCTGGACCGCAAGCTGCGCGAGCTGCGCTACGCCGTCGCGATCGAGCAGCGGTTCAGCAAGGACGAGATCCTCACCCGGTACCTGAACATCGCCTACTTCGGCGACGGCGCGTACGGCGTGGGGACGGCGGCCGAGCACTACTTCGGCATTCCGATCTCCGAGGTCAGCCTCGAGCAGGCCGCCCTGCTCGCCGGGCTCGTCCAGAGCCCGTCGCGCTACGACCCGGTGAACCACCCGCAGGCCGCGCTCGAGCGCCGGAACATGGTGCTCACCCGGATGGCCGACGAGAACTACGTCAGCCGCACCCAGGCGGACGCCGCCCGGCAGATGCCGATCGACGTCATCACCGACCAGCCGACCACGCAGGACTCCTGCGAGATGTCGAGCGCGCCGTTCTTCTGCGACTACATCCGGACCCAGCTGAGCGCCAACCCCGCGCTGGGCGCCACCAAGGAGGAGCGTGACCGGCGGATCCACGAGGGTGGCCTCGTCATCAGGACCACGCTGAACCCGCAGGTGCAGCAGGCGGCGCAGATGGCCGTCAACTCGATCATCCCGCCGGACAACCGGGTGGCCGCGACCGAGGTCGTCATCCAGCCGGGCACCGGCGCGATCCTCGGGATGGCGGTCAACCGCGTCTTCGGGACCAACGAGGCGGCGAACCAGACGAAGCTCGAGCTGCCGACCCGACCGCTCCAGCCCGGGTCGACCTTCAAGACGTTCACCGTGGCGGCCGCGCTCGAACAGGGGTACGGCGTGGGGACGGCTTGGCACTCCCCCGCCTGCTACTCGACCCCCGCGTTCCCGCTCGACCGCGGCGAGGGCGACTGCCCCAAAGGCTTCCAGAACGCCGACCCCGCCGAAGTCGGCGTCTACCGGATGGACGACGCGACCTGGGACTCGGTCAACACCTACTTCATCCAGCTCGAGGAGGAGATCGGGGTACCGGCGGTCGTCGAGATGGCGACCCGGCTCGGTGTCTCCCCCGACAACCTCAAGGACATCCCGCCGACCGAGGGTGACGTGACCATCGGCGGCGAGCCCGTCAGTCCGATGGACATGGCGCTCGCCTACTCCACGCTGGCCTCCGGCGGCATCCGGTGCGAGGCCCGCTTCGCCACCTCGGTGGTCGACTCCGGCGGACAGCAGATCGACGTGGGCAACACGCCGAAGTGCGAGCGGGTGCTGTCCCAGGGCGTCGCGGACACCACGACCAGCATCCTGGCCGGTGTGCTCACCAAGGGGACCGGCGGGAACGCCCGGTTCGACCACCCCGCGGCGGGCAAGACCGGCACCAACGACGGCTTCTCCAGCGCCTGGTTCGTCGGCTACACCCCGCAGATCGCGGCGGCGGTGGCGGTCGCCGACCCGAACGGCCCCGGGCACCCCCTGCGCAACGTCGTCGTGAACGGCCGCCCCTGGCCCCGTGTGTTCGGCGGCGACCTGCCGGCGATGATCTGGGGCGCCTCGATGCGGGGCGCGCTGGCCGGGCAGCCCGTGCAGGCCCTGCCCGGCGCGGACCCGGCCGTGGCCCGGGGAACCAAGGGCGGCCGGATGATGAACACCGCGCCACCCGCGCCGACCCCGACGCTGCCGAGCCTGGAAGATCTGCTGCCGGGCGCGGGCACCGGCCAGACCCCGGGGCTGCCGGGGTTCGGGCAGGGCGGCGGTGGTCAGGGGCAGGTCGTCGTGCCGCAGACCAACCAGGGCGCCGGCCAGGGCCAACCCAGCCGCAACAACCAGGGCCGCTAGGCGTCCCACGGCCCGGGACCCGAGCGGAATACCGCCGACAGGTCCCGGGCCGGGTGACCCCCAGGTGGCCCGTCCGGGAAAACCGGTGGCGGCGGGCGGGCCGGACCGGGACAGTGGACCCACTGGCGGCGTTGGCTGGGCGCTGGCGGGTTTCGGCCGGCACTGACGTAACCCGGGTAGATGAACACGGCGCGGGGCGGTGACGTGACCGAGGATCTACCACCCGAGCCGGTCGCGTCGCTACTCGCGGCCGGACACCCGGAGCGGGTGTGGGAGCTGCTTCCGAGCCTGACCTTCGGTGACGCGCTGCGGGTGGCCTCGCTTCTGCACCGAACCGGCTGGCGCCCCGGCGGCCGGGGCGACGGGCACGGTGACGCCCACGCGAGGCGGAGCGCGGCGCTGTTCGACCTGCTGGTGCGCACGAACCAGCAGGTGGGCCTGGGCCGGAGCGGCCGAGATGCGGCCTCCGCCCTCAGGTTCCCACCCGTCGCCCGCGGGCTGACCGGGCTCGGGATCGCCACCGCGGCACAACCGTCACTGGCGCCCGATACAGGCCTGATCGCCCTCGTCCACCGGGACGGGTCGTTCCGGGTCGACCACCTGACGATCTGGGATCCGTGGAGCTGCCGGCGGGTGTGGTGGCATCCGCTGCCCCGTGGGCTCGGTGGCGGCCGGTTCACCCGGCTGCTGTTCGCCGCCGACGGCCAGATCTTCGCCTGCCACCGGCCGGACCGGTTCCCGCGCGAGCCCGAGCGCCTGCTCGTGTTCGGCTACGACGCCGGCTCGTTGGTCGTCCGCGAGCTGGACTCCGCCCCTTCGGGCTTCTACGCGCTGGCACCCATGCCCGCCGGACCGGACAAGGCGGTCTGCGCCGTGCGCGCGGACGGTGAAATGACGGTGTGGCCGGCGGTGCCGGACGGCGCGCCTGGCCACCCGCGGCCGCCGTCCGTCCGCCTGCCCATACCGGCCGGCCACGAGCTGGACGTCGGACTGCGCCCCGACGCCAACCTGGCCGTCTCCGCGGACGGCGAACGGATCTGCCTTGTCACCCGACGGCGCCCCGGGACGGCGCGCCAGGTCACTGTCGCCGATCGGCGGACGGGAAAGGAGCTCGCCGCCGCCACGCTCGAGTCCGCCGTGGCGGAGGTCTCCTTCCTCCCCGACGGCGAGACGGCCGCGTCCCGCGCGGGGAGCACCGTGTCGTTCTTCGGCGGGAGCGCGCCGGTCGCGGACTGGCCCGTCGGGCCCGCCCAGCGCGCGCTCTTCCTCCCGGATGGCGAGCATGTGCTGGTCGCGCACGCGAGCGGGTCGATCGAGGTCCACACCTGGCCGGACCGCGCACTGGTCGGCTTTCTCAGCGGGCCGGAGTTCCTGATCACGCTGACCGTCTCGCCCGCCGGGGACAGGGTCGTGGCCCTCGGCGAGCGGGGGCGGGTGCAGACCACCGTCTGGGACAGCGCGGTGCTACGCCTGTTGCACCGACCACTCGCCGAGGCCGCCCCGCGGGCGCCGGCCCTCGTCCGGGCGATGTCCGCGCAGGCGGCCGGTGACCGGTGGGAGCTCCAGCTGCGCGCGCTGGCGGCACTCCTCGAACACCGACCCCAACCGGGCCGTCGGGAATAACAGCGGCAGTCAGCCGTCCAGCAGCCAGCGGTTCAGCGGGGGGTGCCGAGCTCCCGCAGCCGCAGCGCGGCGCCGGGGTCGACCCCGAGTGCGAGTCCTACGTAGCTGCCCGCGAAGTCGATCAGGCCGATCAGGGAGGCCAGGCGCTCCAGCGGCGCCGTGCCCTCCGCCCGCAGCTCGGTGACGCCGACGCCGTGCTCACCCGCGAGGACGACAGCCCGCTCCGCCGCGCGGGCGATCTCGGGATGCTCGCCGGCGGGATCACGCAGCAGGATCAGCCGAAGCCGCACGACGGCCTCGTCATCGACCCGGTCGCGGAAGAAGTCGGCCAGATCGTCGTCTGCGGCGTCGCCGTCACCGTCGCCGCCGGCCGACCCGGCCCCGCCGTCGCCGGACCCGAAAGCTCCGCGGAACAGCGCGACCTGTTCCTCAGCCGGATGCGGCAGCGCTCCGACCAGCGCGGGGTAGCCCGCGCTCACCGCGAGCACACCCGCGGCCCGGGTGGCGGCGACCTCGGTCAGCCGGGTCGTCCCCCACCACAGTGGCAGGGCGCCGGCCAGCTCGAGGGCCAGCGTCTTCGCCGGGTTGACGAACGACTCGCTCGTCGGCCGGCACCTGCTCGCCATCGCCTCCAGGCGCACGGCGGCGGCCTCGATCGCGGCCTCGCCCTCACGGTGCACCCCGAGCGCCGCCGCGGCCGCGAGCAGCGGGACGGCCAGCGACCACAGTCCGGTGTACGCCGGCCGGGCTTCGGGCAGCGCCACGAACGGCGCCCTGGCCAGCTCCGCGAGGTGGGACAACGGAGAGTCCGCGGGGCCGACGACGGCCAGCCGGCAGCCCCGCCGGTGCGCCTCCTCGACGGCCGAGAGGGTCTCCGCGGAGGTACCGGACACGGACACGGCGAGGATCACGTCGGCCACCCCGGCCCAGCCGGGAAGCCCGTGCCGATGGTGTGTGATCACCGGCACCGGTGCGGCCTGCCCGGCGACGGCGTCGAGCACGTCCCCGGCGAGCGCCGAGGCGCCCACCCCGACGACCACGACCGCGCGGGGCCGGCCGTCGGCCGCGAGCGACCCGACACCGGCCTCCTGCGCCAGGCGCCAGCTCTCCCGGACCTGGCGCGCCGCCGAGGCCGTGTTCGGGAGCAGGTTGAGCGTGTCCGCGGCCTCGAGCCTGCGCGCGTCGTCCAGGATGGGCTCGTCGACGTTCACGCGGGCCGCGCGGCGCCGGTCAGGACGAGGATCCGGCCGCGGCCGGGAACGGCTTCGCCTCGTCGAGCAGCATCACCGGGATGTCGTCGCGGACCGGGAAGGCCAGACCGCACGACTCGCAGACCAGCACGGGAGCGCCGTCCAGCGTCTCCTGCCGCAGCGGAGCATGCTCCGGGCACGGGCAGGCGAGGATCTCCAGCAACAGGGGGTCGAGGCTCATCAGGAGTTCTCCCTTCCACCGCGGATGCAGACGAGGATGTCGTCGCGCAGCCGGCACATCGTGGCATCATCGCGCCCTTCGACGTTCAGGCGCAGCAGTGGCTCGGTATTGGACGGCCGGAGGTTGAACCACGACCCGTCGGCCAGCGACACGGTCAGCCCGTCCATGTGGTCGATGTCGACCGCCTGGGCGGCGTAGGCCTTCTCGACCTCGTTCATCGCCACGTCGGCGTCCGCGACCTCGGAGTTGATCTCCCCGGAGGCCGCGTAGCGGGCGTAGCCGCCGAGCAGGCCGGACAGCGGGCCGCCCTGCCCGCCCAGCGCGGCCAGCACGTGCAGGGCCGCGAGCATGCCGGAGTCCGCGCGCCAGAAGTCCCGGAAGTAGAAGTGACCGGAGTGCTCGCCGCCGAACACCGCGCCGGTGCGGGCCATCTCGGCCTTGATGAACGAGTGGCCGACGCGGGTGCGCACCGGCGCGCCGCCGCGCTCGGTCACCAGCTCGGGGACGGCCCGGCTGACGATCACGTTGTGGATGATGGTCGCGCCCGGCTCGCGGCGCAGCTCGCGCTCGGCGACCAGGGCGGTGATGACCGACGGGGAGACGATCTCGCCGCGCTCGTCGACGACGAAGCAGCGGTCGGCGTCGCCGTCGAAGGCGAGCCCGATGTCCGCGCCCGAGGAGCGCACGGCGGCCTGCAGGTCGCGCAGGTTCTCCGGCTCGATCGGGTTGGCCTCGTGGTTCGGGAAGGAGCCGTCGAGCTCGAAGTACATCGGGGTGACGGTCAGCGGCAGCCCGTCGAACACCGCCGGGACGGTCAGACCCGCCATGCCGTTGCCGGCGTCCACGACGACCTTCAGCGGGCGGATCCGGCTCAGGTCGACCAGCGAGCGCAGATGACGCGCGTAGTCGTCACGCAGGTCGCGGGTGGTGACGGTGCCCGGCCGGCCGGTGTACTCCGGCACGCCGGCCTCGATCAGCGCCCGGATCTCCGCCAGGCCGGTCTGCTGCCCGATCGGCGCCGCGCCGGCCCGGCACAGCTTCATGCCGTTGTACTTCGCCGGGTTGTGCGAGGCGGTGAACATGGCACCGGGCAGGTCCAGCGAGCCGGCCGCGAAGTAGAGCAGGTCGGTCGACCCGAGACCGGCGGCGATGACGTCCGCGCCCTGGCTGGTGGCGCCGTCCGCGAAGGCGGCCGCCAGCGGGACGGAGGACTCGCGCATGTCGTGGGCGGTGACGATCCGGCCGGCTCCGAGCAGGCGGACGAACGCCGCGCCGGTGGCCCGAGCCACCTCCACGTCGAACTCGGACGGCACCACACCTCGCACGTCGTATGCCTTGAAGATCCGTGAGAGGTCGTGCACCCCGTAACCACCTTCCCTGACCGGCGTCGATCGACCGGGTTGACCTTATCCGGCCGGGGTGACATCTCCGTCAGCGCCTTGCCGCGCGGGACGGGTTCGGCGCGGGACGGCGTCACGAGGCATGGCAGGCCGGCGCCGGTGCGCCGGTGCGAGGTACCGCGGCGGCGGGCGGGTCAGACGCGGGCGGGTCAGGCGGACGTCACGACGGGCGCGGACGTCACGACGGGCTCGGCACCGCACGCAGGTGGCCGCGGCCACGGCCGCCGGGACCGCCGGGCGGCACCGCACCGGGACCAGCGGGACCGGCCGGACCGGGGGGCGGCTCCGACCCACGGCGCGGGGCGGAGTCACGCACGGCGTCGGCGAGCGCCTCGATGTCGTCGGACGTCGGCTCCTGGCCGGCCTGTTGGTGTTCGGCCTGCTCGGCCTCGATCCGGACCACGGCCCAGCCGAGCGGCACGGTCAGCCGGTCGGCGTGGACCCCACACAGGTCATACGAGTGCGGCTCGACGAACGGCGACAGCGGACCGAGTACGGCGGTGGACTCCGCGTAGGCGTAGGTGAGCGTGGCGATCGCGGCCGCGGAACAGGCCGAGCGGGAGCAGCGCCGAGGCTTCACGTTCCGGACGGTAGACCCCGGAACGGGCGACGGCCACCACCGCCCGCCGTGTCGCGCACCGACAGAGGTCACTGTGACGCAGTGGTTATCGCTCGGTTGCTCCACGCACACAATTACACCAGAACGTCGCACACGCTTCGACCAAAACCGCCTTCTGACGCCGTGTCGATCCTGGTCGGGCCCCCCTAGGTGGGGGTGTGGGTGGGGGTCCGGGGCCGACTTGCCCGGTTCGCCACGCGCCGCGGTGATCGCCGGACGGACCCGGCGTTACCCTGGCACGATGGCCGAACCAGCCAGCACGCCCAGGGTGCGCTTCCCCGCGGCCGGACGCCCGATCCCCGCCCGTCGGCGGCGGGACAGACGGGGCCGCGGCATGCGTGGCACGCTCCTACCCCCGGACGTGCCCGCCTACGCCACCCGCGGTGAGCGTTTCGACGACCTCGTCCTGGACGCGGTCGAGCACCTGGACCACCGGTGGTCCGCCGAGCTCGCCGACGTCGAGTTCGCCGTCGAGGACGTACCGCCGATCACGGTGACCGACGACAGCATCCCGCTGGCGCACTACCAGCCGGCCACCGGAAAGGGCCGCTCGGCCACGCCGCGGCGGATCGTCATCTACCGGCGCCCACTCGAAGCGCGCGCCGTCGACAACGAGGACCTCGCCGAGCTGGTCCTCGACGCGATCATCCACGAGGTCGCCGAGATGATGGACGTCGACCCGGCCGTGATCGACCCCGAAGGTCATGGCTGGGGCGACGACGAGGAGTAGGGCCCACCACGAGAGCCACCCGACGGGCTCAGAGCCGCTCACGACCGCCGACGCGGGGACGGAGACACGTGTGACCATCGGGGAGACCACACCAGCCAACACCGGGACGTCCGTTCGGAGGTGGGACGCGCGGACCGGTCGACCGGCGGGCGCGCCACGCGGGGCACCGCCGCCGCGTGCCCCGGTCCGCATCCTGGAGCTGCACGGCCGGGCACAGCGCTACGCCTGGGGCTCGCCGACCGCGATACCCGATCTCCTGGACGTCCCGTCCGACGGGGAGCCCGTCGCCGAGCTGTGGCTGGGCACCCACCCCCAGGCCCCGGCCGAGGTCGTGGACACCGGAACCTCAGGCCGGCGGGCGGCCGCCGACCTCGTCGGCGAGTTGCCCTTCCTGCTGAAGGTGCTGGCCGCCGACAAGGCCCTGTCGCTGCAGGTCCACCCGAACATCGAGCAGGCACGCGCCGGCTTCGACGCCGAGCAGGCCGCCGGGATCGCTCCCGACGACCCGCGCCGCCGCTACCGGGACCGCAACCACAAGCCCGAGCTGATCGTGGCCCTGACGCCGTTCCGGGCCCTCGCCGGCATCCGGGCGCCCGGCGCCACCCTCGCGATCGCGCGCGGGCTCGGCCATCCCGGCCTGATCGCCGCGTTCGCGCCCCTGGCGACCGATCCGGCCGGCGGCGCCACCCAGGTGCTGCGCAGCCTGCTGACACTCCCCCCTCAGGCCGGCGAGGAGCTGGCCGCCGGGGCGGTCGCCGCCGCCGAGCGGGTCTCCCCCGACGCGGACGAGCAGTTGCGTCGCGCGGCCGAGCTCGTCCTGCTGCTCGCCGAGACCCACCCCGGGGACGTCGGCATCGCCGCGGCGCTGCTGCTCAACGACGTCACGCTGCGCCCCGGCGAGGGCCTGTTCCAGCCGGCGCGGCTGCTGCACGCCTACGTCCAGGGCGTCGGGATCGAGATCATGGCCACGTCGGACAACGTCCTGCGCGGCGGGCTCACCCCGAAGCACATCGACGTCGACGAGCTGCTGCGGATCCTCGACCCGCGCCCCACCAGCGCGCCGGTACTCACCCCGCGCCCGCTGGCGACCGGCCCCGGCGGCCAGCTGCGGGCCTGGGATGTGCCGGTGGACGACTTCGTCCTGCGCGAGGCTGTCTGCGCCGGTGGCAGCGTGGCGGTGCCCGACACGTCCGTGCTGCTGGCGGTGGAGGGCAGCGTCGAGGTCGCGGGCACGGACCTGGCGGGCTCGCCGCTGGCGCCGCTGACCCTGCGCCGCGGCGGCTCGGCCCTGGTGACCGGCCCGGCAGCCCTGACACTCACCGGCACGGGACGGGTCTTCGCCGCGGGCTCCCGCGTCTGAGCCCGGCCAGACAGAGAGCACACGCAGACCACTACACCTTCGTCCGGGCGGGGCGAGTGCCGCTCACCAGGCGACGCGCGGATCGGCCAGCGACGCCGGACCGTACCGGAGGCGCCACGCGCCGGTAAGCGGCACGACGGCCGAGACGGTCCGCGGCACCAGCGCGGTCGCCACTCCCGCGGTCGGCGGCGCGGTGCCGAGGACCTGGCTCGCGATGAGCGGGCCGCCGGTGCCGACGACACGCGCGCCGACGCGGCCCGCCGGCAGCGGCGCCAGCACCGCGCGGCCCGCGCCGACCTCGAACCGGCGGCCGTCGACCCAGACGGTGGCGGCCCGCCCGGGCGCGACCAGGACGAGCGCGCCGGCCGTCCAGGCCGGTACCGGCGCCGCCGCGACGACCAGACCCGGCGGTGTCGGCCCGGCCGCGCCCGGGTCGCCGACGACGACGCCCGCCCAGCGGGGCCGCTCCGGAACGACCCCGGCGACCCAGGTACGCCCGTTCGGCGGACCGCCGCCCGACGCCGCGGGAGCCGCCGCGGCCACGCCGGTGGGCAGGCCGAGCGCCGCGACGATCCCGCCCCCGTCCGTCGACTCGACCAGCAGGGCGGACGGACCCGCCGGAGTCAGCGTGACCGGGCGGCGCAGCGCCGCGCCGGCCGGGATCCGCACGGCCTCCAGGCCGACCGGGGTGTGGCGACCCGAGGCCGTGATCACACTGACGCGTACGGTCGCCGCCGCTCCGGGAGCGGAGAGCACGAGATCGGCCGTTGGCGGGCCGGCGGCCGGTGCCCCCGCACCGCCGGACCCGGCAGGGGTGAGGAACCCGCCGAGCAGGACCCGGGTGGCCGGACCGGCGGTCGGCGGCACGGGCGTGGCCGCCGCCGGCCCGGAGCCGCTCGCGCGGTCGACCAGCCAGCTCAGAACCCGGCCGGTGTGCACATCGACGTCGACGGTGGTCACGGTCGCCTCGGGGGCGAGCTCGGCCAGGCGCCGGCTGACCGTGCGCCCGACCGGAACGGTCACCTCCACCCGGGGCGCCGTCTGGCCCGACGACACGGCGCCCACACTGACCCGGGCCGGCCGCGGACCGGTGTTCGTCCAGTACAGGACGGGATCGCGGCCGGCGACGGTGGCCGGGCCGGCGAACCACGTCCGCGCGCGGGACTGCTCGCAGCGGGCTCGCAGCGGTCCCGCTCCCGACCCGGGGGAGGTCACGGTCGCGGTGAGGCCGGCCGCGGCGGACCCGGTCGCGACAAGCCGCAACGGACCGCCGGCAGGCCCCCGCGCCACCGACTGGCCGCTGTCCGGGCCGCCCGGAGTTGGGCCACCCGAGTCCGGACGCGGCAGGTAGAGCAGCTCGTCGTGCTGGCGGTCGCCACCGAGCAGCGCGCCGCCACCGGATGGCCGGACCACCCCGTCGGGCCCCGAGCCGCGCACGACGTCCAGCAGCTGGGGCACCTGCCCCCTCAGACCGAGATCCGGGCAGTCCAGGGTGGCCGCGGTGACCGCGGTGACCGGTCTGGGGACGGCTGCGGGCGGACGAGGCCCCGCCGTGGCGAGCAGGGCCGCGACCACCCCGACCAGGCACGCCACCCCGGCCGGCACGACGATCCGCTTCACGTGGTCTCCGCCCGCGTGGCCACCGCGCGGCGGCCGCGGCGCCGGCGCGGGACGGCGGCCAAGGGGCCCGCGGCCAGCAGGAGCGCCCCGGCTGCGGCGGTCGCCAGCACGGCGGCGCGGTGGCGGTGGTGATCGTAGGAGACCTCGAGCAGGCCGCCCTCGGCCGGCAGGACGAACGCCTGCGCCCAGCCGTCCGCGACCGCCGCGGGCAGCGGCGCGCCGTCCAGGGT
>NZ_UBIZ01000165.1:0-12322 GCF_900465275.1 Parafrankia sp. Ea1.12
GGGTGACCGAGATGCGTAGCGCGCAGGCCCTGTCCTTCAGGACAGGGTTAGCGCATCGACGACAGTGTGACGGGCGTGCCCGCTACGCTGGCACCTGTGGGGTCGAAGGTGGTGAAGCGGGCGTACCGCTACCGCTTCAACCCGACCCCCGATCAGGCCGCCCAGCTCGCGCGAACCTTCGGCTGCGTCCGCTACGTGTACAACAGGGCGCTCGCCGAACGGCACCGGGCCTGGTTCCAGGAGCAGCGGCGGGTCACTCACGCCGAGACCGACCGGATGCTCACAGCGTGGAAGCGCGACCCGGAGACGGCGTGGCTCGCCGAGCCGTCAAAAGGCCCACTTCAGGCCACGCTGCGGAATCTCCAGACCGCGTATGTGAACTTCTGGCAGAAACGTGCCGGCTACCCGACGTTCAAGAAGAAGGGCAGGGCTCTCGACTCGGCGACCTACTTCCGGAACTGTTTCAGTTTTCGGGACGGTCGGATCACGCTGGCGAAGCAGGACGCGCCGCTGGCGATCGTCTGGTCGCGTCCGCTGCCCGACGGGGCGGAGCCCTCGCAGGTCACGGTGTCGCGGAACGCCCGCGGCCAGTACCACGTCTCGATCCTGGTCGAAGAGACGATCACCGCTCTTCCCGTGTCGCCCGGGCGGGTGGGGATCGACGCGGGGGTCACCTCGCTGGTCACCCTGTCGACTGGGGAGAAGGTGGCCAACCCGAAGCACGAGCGTCGGGATCGGGCCCGGCTGGCCTGTGCGCAGCGGGACCTGTCCCGGAAGGTGCGGGGGTCGGTGAACCGGGCGAAGGCCCGAGCGAGGGTCGCCCGGGTGCACGGTCGGATCGCCGACCGGCGTCGGGATCATCTCCACCAGCTGTCCACGAGGATCATCCGCGAGAACCAAACGGTGGTCATCGAGGATCTGTCCGTCCGTAACATGGTCAGGAACCATTCGCTCGCGCGGGTGATATCCGACGCTTCGTGGTCGGAGTTGCGGCGGATGTTGGAGTACAAGGCCGGCTGGTACGGTCGCACCGTCATTGCGGTCGATCGATTCTATCCGTCGTCCAAAACCTGTTCGGTGTGTGGGTCGATCGTGAAGAAACTGCCGCTCAACGTCCGGGAGTGGGCCTGTCGTGGCTGCGGCACGGTCCACGACCGGGACGTGAACGCGGCGGTCAACATTCTGGCCGCGGGGCTCGCGGTGTCTGCCTGTGGAGATGGAGTGAGACCGCCTCGCTCCTGAAGCGAGGAGGCATCCGTTGATGAAGCAGGAACCCGCACCGCGAGGTGTGGGAATCCCGGTCTTCAGGCCGGGGAGGAGGTCAACGAAGTAGACGGTGCCCATCCCGCCCACGCCCAGCCGGCCGGCGAGTGCGTAGCCGCCGATCTCGGTCGGATCGCCCTCCTCCAGCGGTTCGACTCCCGGGGGGACGTCCGCCATCACTGTCCCCTCCAGGCCGCCGCACCGGATCCGTCGTCCGTCCAGTATCGCGGGCCTGCTCGGGTGGGACGTCCGGGAACGGTGGCTGGTACGGCGACGAGCGGCGTTTCGCGACGACGCCCTCGAGGCCCGCGGCGGCGTTCGCCCGCAGGACGTCCTGCCGGGGCCCGTCGGGCCGGGACGGCTGGCTCACTTCGCCCGGGGCCGTCTGGAGCCGGCTGTGGTGCGGATGCTCGTCCAGAAGGCGTCGAACAGGGCGTCCGAGCGGTGCCGCGCCTCGTCGGCCCGGGTGGCGATCTCGGCGCGCAGGGCGGCGGCGTCGACGCCGTGACCGCGCAGCCACGGCTCGAGCCCCTGCTCCCGCCACCCGCGGACCCACCCCTCGAAACTGGCCGGCGTGATCTCGGGATGGAACTGGACGGCCAGGTGCGGCCCGGAGCGGAACGCCTGCGGGGCGTCCGCGGTCCAGGCGATCTCCTCGGCGCCGGGCGGGACGTCGAAGGTGTCGAAGTGGAACTCGAGCCATGGGCCCGCGGGGACGAGATCCGGCGCCGCTGTCGTCACCGAGCGCCAGCCGAGCTCGGGGCGCGGCGCCTGCCGCACGGCGGCGCCGAGGGCGCGGGCGAGCAACTGGCCGCCGAAACAGATCCCGAGCACCGGTGTCCCGGCCTCGACCGCGGCCCGCAGGTAGGCGAGCTCGGACGGCAGCCAGGGCACGGTGTCGTCGTAGGCGGACTTGTCCGAGCCCATGACCACGACCAGGTCCAGCGACCGCGGCGAGGGCGGCGGTGAGCCGGAGGTGACGAGGGTGAAGTCGATGCCGTGGTGGCGCAGTCGGTCGCCGACGCTGCCGATCTCGGCCACGGCGGCCCCATCCGTGACGTCGTGCACGATCACCACCGCCCGTGGCGGTGTGCCGGCCCGGATCGCCTTGTCGGAGCCCAGCGTGTTCTCGACGCCCACAGTGTTCCCGACGGTACGCCACGTGCTCGCGGACGGCTCAGAACCAGATCCCGATCGGGACGCCCCGGTCGTCGAGCTGGCCCGGCCCGGGGTCCGGAAGGCAGCCGGTGCGGCCCGGCCGCTGGGCGCGCCTGGCGGGGCGCGCCGTGCGACCGCCGGGACGGGCGTGAGGCGCTGATCTCTGGGAATGTCCCAGGCACCCGGCCGACCCGGCGGCCGGCAGTGCGGGGCGGGGAACGTCGCACCTGGGCGGGGGATGCCGTACCTGGGCAGGAGAGGAGCTGGGCGATCCATGGTCGAACCGAGCGCGTTTCACGAGGCGGTGAGCGTCGTCAGCTATCCGATGGCGATCGTGACCACCGCGGCGGGCGGTGAGCGCAGCGGTTGCCTCGTCGGCTTCCACACCCAGTGCAGCATCGATCCGCCGCGTTACCTCGTCTGCGTCTCACGCGGCAACCACACCTTCGGCGTGGCCCGGCGGGCGACGCACCTGGCCGTGCACCTCCTCGACGTCGCCGACCGGGAGCTGTCGGAGCTGTTCGGCGAGCTCACCGGCGACGAGGTCGACAAGTTCGCCCGCTGTCGCTGGTCGGGTGGGCCGTTCGGGATGCCGGTGCTGGCGGGTCCGCGTGCCTGGTTCGCCGGTCCCGTGATGACCACAGTCGAGGTCGGTGACCACACGGCGTTCGTGATCGATCCGGTCGCGGGGGAGTTCCACGGTCCGCTGCGCCAGCTGGGGTTCCAGGACGTGCGCGACATGGAACCGGGCCACCCCGCCTGACGGGCCCCGACTGATCGGCCCCGCCGGGTCGGCTCTCAGGCAGGCTCGCCGGCCGGTGCGCTGTCGGGGGCGTCCGACGCGTCGGCGAAGAAGACGAAGCAGCGGGTGCCGACGAAGGCGTCGTCCCGCATCACCATGCTCGAATAGACGATCATCGGCAGGAGTGAGTCGTCGAGCCGGCGGATCGTGGTCGGGAAGTTGACGATCCCACTCTGGCCGGTCATGGCCTCGCCCATCGCCACCAGGTCCGCCTCGACCGCGAAGATCGGGAGGAGGTTCTGGCCGACGAACCGCGCCGGTTCGTCCTCGCAGCCGAGCAACCGCAGGTGAACCTGGTTGGTCCGCCGCACCTCGGCGGTGCGGGCCATCGCGTGGACGGGGACGGGCAGGAGCTCGAAGAGATCGTCGAGCTCCTTCGTCAGCGACTGGACGCCCGCCTCGTCGAGCGGCTCGATGAGCGGGGTGACGTCGGCCTGGTCCCACTCGCGGTGCCACTCCGACGCGTCGGTGCTGTCGGGCCCCGGCAGGGACGCCTGGAACGCCGGCCGGGTGACGATGCGGAGCATGCCGCCGTCCGGCTCGCCGTTGACGTCGAGCAGGCAGTCCGCGGTCGAGTCGTCGGCCCGGCGGACCGTGACCGGCACGTTGTGGAGCGCGTACCCGTCGGCCGCGGTGGCCGTGAGCCGGTCCCAGGTCGCGGCGTCCAGGAGCGCCCTGGCCGACAGCCCGGAGGGCGACGAGCTGGCGTCGGGCCAGTCCGCGATCCGGTGTTGCGCCCGGTTCGCCCGGCGCACGGTTCCGTCGAAGCCCGTGACCATGATTCCGATGTTCGAGTTCTCGAACAGGTCGACGAGCTCGAGCAGGTAGTCGGTCGCGGAGACGCCGGCGTACTGCGACACATCGATGGGCATGAACTGGAGCCTTTCTCTGGCGCGGGCCGCTCGGGCCGCGGGCTCTCGGCGCTGGCTACCGGGACGCCGCCGCGGATCACACGGCCGGGTGAACCGGGTGCGACGAGGGTCCCTGGCGCAGGTAGCGCGCGGCCAGCGGACCGGTAGCGGCCTTGCCGCTACCGGCTCTGGCACTGCGGGCGAGATGTAGCCCACCGTACCGAAGCGGTTCCAGAGGGGCATTTAACACGGAAGGAGCCCGGAGCTTAACTTCCGGTGAATCGCCGTGTGCGACTCTTGGTTTGCGTGACATCCGGTGGTGTGGTACCGGGTCGGCCCATCCGCGTCACAACGGCGGGAGAGTGGTATTCCCATGACGGACATCGTCAGGCTGGTCGAGTCGATCAATGATGTTCCCACCATGGAGGAAACGGACGTGATCCTCGAGGAGCTGCGTCAGCTCCCGAGGACCCCGGAGAACATCAAGCTGATGGACGATCTTCTCGAGTTTCGGTCACTACTCGGCGCGGCGGAGTGAGAGCACGCGCCGAGTAGCGATCGAAGTTCGGGCGGGGTGCCGGCTTACGTCACGTTCCCCCAGGATGTGCCGAGTCCTGACCGGCCTGGCATTCCTCTACCGTGGGGTGCCGGACGGCTGGCGCTGCCGATCGCCCGGCTGTCCAGCGCCGAGATGCGCTGGACAGTCCATTCAGACGAACAGGCCGCCCTGGTTGGCCGCGACACCGGACAGCTCGCGCAGGCGGTTCTCGACGTACCGCTCGCTGTGGTTCGTCTTGTCCGCGATACGGGCGACGAGGTCGTTGATGTTGGTGGCGGCGTCGAGGTCCGCCGTGCTGACCTGGCCGAACTGGTCGAGGATGCGGTAGCGCAGCTGCCGCCAGTTCTGGCGCAGCTGCTGCTCCACCTGGCGCCGCTGCTGCTCGATCTGGCGCTGCTCCTGCTGCTGGATCATTTTCTTTGGATCCCCTTCTCGGTGGTCGTTTTCCTGACGCGCCTGAAGGCGCGCAGCGAACGCTACCCCAGCTGCTTCGGATGGCGTTGAAGCGCCGCCGGAATGCGAACTCAAGGTCGCACTTGGGATGTCTGGCGCCGAATGGGCCGCGGCATCTGGGATGCTCCCCGATCGGGAATCGAAAAGGGCGCACGAGAGGCGTTAATAGCCGTCATCTCGGTCGCCCGGGCAGCCGGGTGAAATGCGGGAGGCGCTGCCGGCTTTTCAGTTTCGCCCCGGCTGGCCGGAGCCGTCGGGCGTGCCGGAGCCGCGGCGTCAGGCCTGCTGCCCGGCCGCGGTGCCGGACACGGTCAATGGTTGCGGCGCGGTGCTTATCCGCCGTTGGTAGGACGATGGCGTCTCGCCGCAGTACTGGGAGAACGCGCGGGCGAACGCGCTGCCGTTGTCGAAGCCGACGGCCGTCGAGACCTCCAGCACCGACTGCCCGGGCACGGCGAACAGCGCCATCGCGCGCAGCAGGCGGGCCTGGAGGAGGTAGCTGCGCCACGACAGGCCGAGCGTCGAGCGGAACTGGCGGCGCAGCGTCCGCTCGGACACGCCGACGGCCCGGCTCACCTCACCGACCGTCACCGAGTCGAGATGGTTCTGGGTGTAGGCCATGGCCGCCGACACGATCGGGTCGGTCGAGGTCGGCAGGCTGAGTGGCGCCTCGTGGTCGAGTGCCTCGGACACGAGGTGGCCGAGCGTGTGGAAGAAGCCGTCGGCCACCGGGTCGTGCTCCGCCCGGGCGATCGGCCACCGCAGGGCGTAGATCATCATTTCGCGGATGAGTGGGGCCACCGCGAGGATGCGGGCGCGGTCTCCGGGATGCGGGACGAGCCGCGGGTCGAACATCACCGACACCGTCCGCACCGCCGTGTTCATGGTGGCCTGGTGCTCGAGGCCGGCGGGAATCCACGCGGCCTGCTGCGGCGGCAGCAGGTAGTGCGCGGTGGCGGTTTCCACCTCGACCACGCCCGCGACCGCGTACTCGATCTGGTGCAGGTCGTGTGAGTGCCAGCCGGTGACGAGCCGCTCGCCCTCGTACAGGTAGCTGCCGCCGAGGGCCTGCCCCCCTCGGCGCACATCGACCAGGCTGGCTCTGGCCGTTTCCGGCGCTCTCCTGGCGGAATGTGCGGAGGCGGTCATGGTCGAGAGTGTACAAACGGGGCCTGCTGTGGTCTACCGGTCGCGGTCGCGCGCCGGAAGGCGATCAGTCTGGCCGTCGGCCGCGCTGGATGTGCAGGTCGGCGGCCTGCGCCCGGATCCGTGTGTTGATGTTGGCCGTTTGTGTTGGCTATCTGGCCGTAGATGCAGAGACGGTCACGGCTGCAAAGCGTACAAGTATGGGGAAGTCGAAAGGTGCGATCACAGTTCCCGTTGATTCGATGCGCGCGCCGACGGCTTCCCGATCCGACGGCCGAGGAGACAAAAATTAAGTGGGACGATCCGGTCCTGGTGGGCATTGACGGCAACGTGGTCGAGCCGCCAGACCTGTTATGGAAGAACCTGCCGACCAAACGGTCCCGGCTGTATGCCCGGCAGCGGGAGGAAAGAGAACCCGCGCGCGCGGTGCGAGGAACTCATGGCGCCGGGTGGAACGCTCCGTGAACGCGGCGGTGGCACCTGATTCCACCGGTCAGACCCACACGGCCGCGTCGATCCTGCGCCGGGCGAGAAGGGGCCAGCTTCGCCACCTCGGCGCCTCGTCGTTCTTCCTGTCGTGCCACCAGGTGGCCGAGGCACTCGTGCCGGTCACGATCGGCCTCGCCGTCGACCGCGCGGTCGCGACCGGGGACGGCCCGTCCATGCTGTGGTGGCTGGCGGCGCTCCTCGGGCTCTTCGTGGTGTTGACCTGCGCGATGAGGTGGGGCTTCCGGGCGAACCTGCGGGCGACCCAGGGGGCCGGTCACGACCTGCGGATGCTGCTGGCCGAACGGGTTCTCGACCCACGCGGCGCCGCCGGGGCCGAGCGGATGCCCGGCGAGCTCGTCTCCCTGGCGACCGGCGACGCCCTGAAGGTCGGCATGCTGAACTACGCCACCGCGATGGCCATCTCCGGTTTCGCGGGAGTCGGCGTGGCCGTGGTCGCCCTCGTCCGGTTCTCCCTGCCGCTCACCGCCCTCGTGACCGCGGGCTCGGTGCTGCTACTGGTGATCACGCATGTGCTCGGCCGGCCGCTGGAGCACCGCAGCGCCGCGGAACGCGCGAAGATGGCCGCGGCGACCGGCCTGGCCGCGGACCTGATCGCCGGCCTGCGGGTCCTCAAGGGCTTCGGTGGTGAGCGTCCCGCCGTCGCGCGTTACCGGTCGGCCAGCCGGGAGGCGTTGGGTGCGACCCTGCGCTCGGCGGCCGCGGAGTCGACCGTGCGGGCGGTGGCCGTCGTGCTGGCCGGTGGTCTGCTCGCCGCCGTGACCCTGGTGGCGGGGCGGCTGGCCGCCGGCGGGTCGATCAGCATCGGCGCGCTGATCACCGCGGTCGGCCTGGCGCAGTTCCTCGTCGATCCCCTCAACCGGATCACCGGCTTCGGTTCGCAGCGCGCGCAGTCGCTGGCCTCGGCCGGTCGCATCGCCGCGATCCTCGACGCCCCCCACGCGGTCGGCGGCACCCGCCAGGCCACGGCGGCCGGCCCCGGGCGCCTCCGCTTCGAGGGCTTCTCGGCCGGCACCATCCGCGGTCTCGACCTGGAGGTGGCGGCGGGCGAGTTCGTCGGCATCGTCGCCTCCGATCCGAAGGAGGCGGCGGCCCTGCTGGCGGTCCTGGCCCGCGACGCCGACCCCGAGACCGGAACCGTCCTGCTCGACGGTGAGTCCGTCGCGCAGCTGTACCCCGACGAGACCCGATCGGTCGTCCTGGTGGCCCCGCACGACGCCGAGCTGTTCGAGGGGACGGTGGCGGACAACATCCGTTCCGCGGCGCCCGGGGCGGAGCTGGGCCCGGTGGTCGCGGCGGCGGGGCTCGACGACCTCGAGGAGGTGCTCGGCGAGGGCCTGCGGACCCGGCTCCTGCACGGCGGGGTGTCGCTGTCCGGCGGTCAGCGCCAGCGGGTCGCCCTTGCCCGGGCCCTGGCGGCGGACGTCCCCGTGCTGGTGCTGCACGAGCCGACGACCGCGGTGGACTCGCTCACCGAGCTGAAGATCACGCAGGGCGTCAGACAGCTGCGCGACGGCGCGAGCACGGTCTGCGTGACCTCGAGCCCCGCCGTGCTGTCGTTCTGCGACCGTGTCGTGGTGCTCGACGGCGGCGTGATCACGACCGAGGGGACCCACGAGGAGCTCGTCGGCTCGCACCCCCGCTACCGCGAGCTGGTGCTCGCATGAGGCGCCGCCCAGGCCCGTCCGCGGGCCCGGAGCCCGAGGACGGTCTCCTCCCGAAGGCGGGAGCAGGCGAGACCTGGCGGTACGCGCTCCGCCTGCTGCGGCCCCGCTGGTATCTCGCGGTGCTCACGGTCCTGGCGCTGGCGGTCGGCGCGGCTGTCCAGCTGGTCACGCCGCGGGCCCTCGGATGGGTGATCGACGCGGCGATCGAGGGTGACCGGGGGGCGATCGTCTGGCCGGTCCAGGTCCTGGTGCTCGTCGCGGTCGCCACGGGCGTCTTCCAGGTGCTGACCAGGACGCTGATCGCGTTCGTCGCCGAGCCCGTTCTGGCGACGTTACGGGAGGAGGTGGTCGAGCGGGCGCTGCACCTGCCCTCGGGCGCGGTGGAGCGCAGTGGCGCCGGCGACCTCGTGGCGCGGATCAGCGGTGACGTCGAGGTCGTGACGACGGCGATCCGCAACATCGTGCCGACGCTGGCCATGTCCGTCTTCCTGGTGTGGATGACGGCGGTGGGCCTGGCGGTCATCGACTGGCGTTTCGCCGCCGTCGCGTTGCTGGCCGTGCCGACGGACCTCTACGCGCTGCGGTGGTACCTGCGGCGATCGGGACCGGTGTTCGCCGCCCAGCGGGTGGCCGAGGGCGCCCGTGCCCAGCAGCTGCTCGACTCGGTTGGCGGCGCGGACACCGTCCGGGCCTTCCGGCTCGGTCCCGACCACCTGCGGCTGATGGCGGGGCGGTCGGAGGAGGCGATGGACTGCTCCTTCCGGGCGATGCGCTTCCGGACGCGCTTCTGGGGCCGGATGCACCTGTCCGAGGCCATCGGCGTGGCGGCCGTCCTGGTCGCCGGCTTCTATCTGGTCCGGGACGGGTCCGTGACGGTCGGCGCGGCCACGGCCGCGGCGTTCTACTTCAGCCGCCTGTTCGAACCGGTCAACATGGTGCTGATGATGATCGACATGGTGCAGGAGGCGGGCGCGGCACTGTCCCGTCTCGTCGGTGTCGCCGGGGTGCCGCTGCCGGAGCAGCGGGAGGAGACGGTCCTCACCGAGCCGTCGATCGACCTGCGCGACGTCCGATTCGCCTACGGGGCCGGCCATGAGGTCCTGCACGGTGTCGACCTCGCCGTGCCGGCCGGGGAACGCCTGGCGGTGGTCGGTGCCAGCGGCGCCGGCAAGACCACGCTGGCCAAGCTCGTCGCCGGGCTCCACCCGCCGGCGTCCGGTGAGCTGCGGCTCGGCGGCCAGCCGGTCGACCGTTTCGGCCCGGACGAGCTGCGCCGGTCGGTGGGCCTGATCACCCAGGAGGTCCACGTGTTCGCCGGGCCGCTGATCGAGGATCTTCGGCTGGCCCGGCCGGAGGCCACCGAAGCGGACCTCGAGGGGGCGCTGGAGCGGGCGGGCGCGCTGGAGTGGGTCACCGCGCTGCCGTCCGGCATCCGGACCGTCGTGGGGAAGGGTGGCCACCGGCTCACCCCGACGCAGGCCCAGGAGCTCGCGCTCGCGCGCATCCTCCTCGTCGACGCCCCGATCGTCATCCTCGACGAGGCCACCGCCGAGGCGGGCAGCGCCGGGGCCAGGCGACTGGAGCTCGCCGCACAGCGGGCGCTGAGTGGCCGCACCGTCCTGCTGGTCGCCCACCGGTTGACGCAGGCGGCGGCGGCCGACCGGGTCGTCGTCCTCGACCGGGGCCGGGTCGTGGAGAGCGGCTCACACGACGCGCTCGTGACCGCGGGTGGTCACTACGCGCGGATGTGGTCGGCCTGGTCGTCGAACGGTGATCCCACCAAGGGTCCCGCGAGCAGCGCTCCGTCCTCGGCCTCGGCGTGAGGTCGCCGACGGGTGGGCCGACGGGTGCGTGGCGGGCCTGAGGTCTGCGCTCGTGACGAGGGAGCCCGTCCGGTCGCGGCGCCCACCCCGACGTGGCCGGACGGGCCACGCCGGGGTGGGCAGGCGCGCCGGCGGGTGAGTCACCAGGCGACGGGTAGCTTCTCCGGACGGCCGATCGGCGCGGCGAGCTCGTAGCGCAGCTCCGACACCGGCACCGCCAGGCGCAGGGTGGGAACGATGTCGATCAGCGCGGAGAGCACCTCGGTCAGCTCGACCCGGGCCAGGTGCGCACCGATGCAGTGGTGCGCCCCGTGGCCGAAGGCCAGGTTCGCCACCGGCTCCCGGGTGAGGTCGAGCCGGTCGGGGTCGTCGTAGAGGTCCGGGTCCCGGTTGGTGGCGGCGAACGGGGCGATCGCGACCTCGCCGGCCCGCACGGTGAACTCGCCGAGATCGACGTCCTCGGTCGCGACCCGGGGGAAGGTCATCGACAGCGGGTGGTAACGCAGCAGCTCCTCGACGGCGTTCGGTAGCAGCGCGGGGTTGCCGACCAGCGACTCCCACTGCGACCGGTCGGTCAGCAGCGTGGTGACCGCATTGGTGATCACGCCGGCGGTCGTCTCGAACCCGCCGATGAGCAGCGTCAGCGCCAGCGAACGCAGCTCGACCTCGTTCAGCCGGCCGTCGTCGGTGTCCTGGGTGGTGATCAGGACGTCGAACAGCTTCGTCACGGGCTCTCCCGCGGCGAGCTGGGCCTGCCGTTCGCGCACCAGGCTGTCCATGTAGCCGTACAGGGCCTTCTGCCCGGCGGCGGCGGCCTCCCGGTTGGTGGCGAAGCGGAAAAGCGTCTCGCTCCACGTCCGGACGTTCTCCCGGTCGATTTCCGGAACGCCGAGGATCTGGCAGATGACGTCGACCGGCAGCGCGGCGGCCAGGGCGGCGCGCAGGTCGGCCGGGGCGTCCTTGGCGGTCATCGCGGTGACGTGCCGGCGGGCGGTCTCGGCGACCCACGGCCGGAGCTGTTCGATGCGGCGGTGGGCGAATCCGGTGGAGACCAGCCGTCGGATACGGGTGTGGTCGGGCGGATCCAGCCACAGCAGCGAGTTCGGGTCGGGAATCTGCGCCCCGGTCAGCGGGGGCCGGAACTCAAGCGTCTTCGTACGGGAGAAGCGCGGGTCGCTGAGCATCGCCCGGGCCGGGGCATGCCGGACAATGAGCCAGATCGGGATCTGCCCGGGGCCGAAGCGAACCCGTATCGCGGGCGCGCGCCGGGCGATCTCGGCCAGTGTTCCCGACGGGAGCGGGCTGAAGGTGTCCGGAAAAGGAAAGGACGGAAGATCCTGGTCCTGATCCTGAGGCACAGTCTCGGTGACCGACATGGGAGAAATGGATCCTTTCACGGTCAGGGTCAGGAAACGACGCACCGCGCACGGCCTGACGGAGGATCGCTGCCGGTGCTGTGTGCGCGGGTGCCGGCCGGGGCCGGGCGGGCTCGGGCCGGGCCGGGCGGAGACGGCCGCGCCGCCGCGCCGCCGCGCGGGCGTGACGTTGTGGTACGCGCTCGGCCCTCAGATCGGCCGGGATGTGCTCATCCGCGGTGGGTGGTGACCGCCCGCCCGGTGGTCGTGCCGGCCCGGGTCCGTCATCGCACAAACCCCCTCGAACATGGGCAGTTGCGTCGAAATAACCCTAGCGAGGCGATCGTTGCGGGAGAGCAAGACTGCCGATTTGCCTCGGGTCAAAACATGTCAGGGCCTGGCAGCTGGTTCCCCGGCGCGGAGTCCCGGTCTGTGGTTGGCTGACGCGCCCCGGCAGAGGACCCGGTTCAGCGGTGGACCCGGCCCGGCAGTCGACACGCCCGGCGGGAGACGTGGCCCGGCGGGAGACGTGGCCCGGCGGAGCATGCGGGCCGGGTGCCGTGACGGACCCTAAGGCGCCGTGTGCGCGAGCGCGCCGTCGATGATCGTGGCCGCGACGTGCGCGGCGTCAGGGTCGGCCAGCGCGTCGTCCAGCGGTGTTCGCAGCAGGCACAGATCCGCGGGCAGACCCGGGTGGAGCCGGCGGGGGCGGGCCGGGTCTGCCCGCGGATCTGTGCC
>NZ_UBIZ01000137.1:0-24670 GCF_900465275.1 Parafrankia sp. Ea1.12
GCGCCCCCCAGGACGGGTCGGGCGGGGCGGCCGGCGGGGCGAACGAGTCCGGATGGACGTTGCGGATGCGCAGGCGCACGACCGCGGGACAGGCCCCGTCCGCGGGCTCGACGGTGAGGGTGAGCACGATGCTGTCGTCCGCCAGCTTGGCGACGGCGAGGCTGGGGCCGGGGATCCGCACCAGCAGCGCCGGTGCGGTGCTCCCACTGCCGGCCGGCACGGTCCGCCGGCTCGTCGTGATCGCCGTGCCGGCCGTCGTGTCCGCCTCCGTCTCGACGGTGACGTCGACGTCCGTCCACGGCGTGCGGCTCGCGGCGAGATCGAGCGACTCGTAGCCCGCGACGTCGGGATCGAGGTCCGTGAGGGTGACGGTGAGGTCGGCCGCGCGCAGTGGCTCGCACCCCGCCGGCGGTGGCGGCGTCGGGCTCGGCGTCGCAGTGGGCGGAGGCGTGCCCGGCGGGCTGGACGGTTCGCCGCCCTGACCGTTCGGCGTCATCTCCACGATCGGGACGCCGTCAAGGGTCGGAGACCCTGACCCTGACCCTGACCCGGATCCGGGCGCAGGCGCGGGTGCGGACGGGGGCAGCACGGCTGCGCCACCCTGCCGGTAGCCGTTCAGGTAGGTCAGGACCGTGCGGACGTAGGCGTCCGACGGGTTGTAGGCGAGGATCGCCGCGCGGAGCTGGTCGGGGTCGGCCAGGTCCCGGCCGTGGGCGCAGAGGTAGTAGCCCGCGGCCAGAGTGGCGTCGTAGATGTTGTGCGGGTCCTTGCGCCCGTCCCCGTTCCCGTCGCGGCCGGCCGTCCGCCAGGTGGTCGGGATGAACTGCATGGGCCCGACGGCATGGTCGTAGGTGGTGTCGCCGTCCAGGGCGCCGCGGTCGCTGTCGCGGATCAGCGCGGTGCCGCCGCCGCCGTTGAGGGGCGGGCCGATGATGGGGCGGGTGACGGTGCCGTCGGCGGCGATGGGCCGCCCGGAGGCGTGCCCGGACTCGACCTTGCCGATGGCGGCCAGGAGCTCCCAGGGCAGATGGCAGCCTGGCGCGTCCTCGGCGAGCCGGTCCGCCGCCTCCTTGTAGGCCGCCAGCAGGCGGGCGGGGACGCCCCGTGCGGCGGCGGTCAGGGTGATCGTCGAATGGACGTCGGCCGGGTCGGCGGTGGCATCCTCGGCGAGCGACCGCGAGGTGAGGGTGGCCGGGTCGGGCGCCGCGGTCGAACCGTTGGGGACCAGCTCGGGCATGGCCCAGTCGCCCGGGCGGACCGGCGGCGGACTGGTGGTGCCGAGCTGGTCGCGGTCGCCACCACCGCCGTCGTCGCGGGGTGTCCCCGCGGTGCAGAACAACAGCAGGGCGGCCGCGAGCGCGGTCGGCAGCATCGTCATGCGGACCACACCCGACCGCCGGCTCCGATGCGCCGGCGCCTGTCGGGGTGGCCTGGCGTGCCTGGCGCCCCGGGGCCTGGAGGCAGGCTCGTCGGATGGCGGGGGGCGTCGGTGCCGGGCGGTTCCACTGGTCGACCCGCCCCGCGCCGCCGGGCCGCCCCGCCTCCGAGCCGAACCGGCCGGGCGCGGTCCTGGTCCACGTGCCGGGGATGGCGCTGGTGATGGTGTCGGTGTCGGTGTCGTAGCCGAGCCCGAAACGACAGCCGGTAAAACCCCGGTCCGGGCGAAAGAAATGCCCGCCCCCGCTTCTGCGACTGCTTTCCCCGGCGGACGATGACGACCCGCGTCCTGCCTGGGTGCGCGTGACTTTCCGTGCTCGTTGAACTGAACACGCTGACCTGATGATTCGCGCACAGAGGAAGGACCGGTCGGGGATTCATGAGGTCGGCGATGACGGCTCACCGGCACGCTACTCCTGGGATCGGAGGCGTCCGACGGACAGTGCTCGGCCTACCGGACGCGGGGGCGCGTGAGAAAGAAATACCTGTTCAGGGTCTGTGGACGGCCTGGTCCGGCGGAGGCGAAACCTCGCCGACCACCGGACCAGGCGGGCGCCGTGCGGCTGTGACGGAAGCCGCACGGCTGCTCGAGGGCCACGGACCGGCACACGAGACCGGCCCGGAGCGGGCTGCCGGCTCTCTAGGTCATCACTCTCCGTGAGGAACTCTGAGGTGCTCACGGCGGCGGACCGCCGACTACGAGCCACGTTGGTGCCGGAACGATGCGTTGTGAGACAGGACTGTGACAGAAAGTCCGGACTATCCGCTACCGAAACGGGAGGGTTCGGCGCTGACTGTTATCTTGATAACAGTTTAGGTCGAAAGAGTTGCCTGGTTGGGCTGTCTGTGACTCGGCGCGACGATCGCGCATTGTTGATCATCGGTGCATCTGCGGTCGAATGTCATCCGGAGGAGGGCTGGGCTGGGCCGATGTCGGCCCGCTGGCCCAGGCCGGCCCGTGCGTGGCTCGTGCGCCGCGTCGCGCAGGCGTGCGCATGAGCGTGGAATATCCGGGCCGGTCACCGTCCGTAAATCCTCCTACCAGAGGTATTTGATCCTGCACTGACCGCTTGGCAGGGCAGCAAAAGTTGTGCAATGCTGCGCTCCGCAAACATTCGGACACCGGATGTCGGCTCTGGCCGGCTCCCGGTCGACGGACCACGTTCCGGAGCCCACCGGGACGCGGTCCGTGTCGCCCGTCCAGCCCACAGCGCGGTGGCTCGCTCGGGATTCCCGTCGCCCGTCGTAGTTCGCACTGCCCGTGATCTCTGCTGCGCCTGCTTTCGCGGTCGCAGGTCACCGGCGTGATTTCCGCCGGACCGCTTTTCGACTTGTCACGTTTCCCGACCCGTCACGTTTCCCGGCTCGTCACGTCGACTGCTCGCGCCCTGAGTTCCGTCCTCCCGCCGTCTCCCGTCCCTGATGCGTGCCGCCTGCCGGGTTCCCCTCCCGGCGGGCGGTCACGGCGCCGCCGCATGCCCACCTTCGGCGACGCCGTGACCGGCCGGTGCCATCCGAGCCCGCCGTCCCGGCCCCCGTGGCCGCCGCGTACCGCACACGCGGCGGCCACGGGTCTCACCCGTGCCCGCGATGTCTCCCGGCACGGCTCGTCACCGTGCCCACTCCCGGACGTCCGCGCACACGGACACCCTCACGATCTCGGAGCCCTCCATGCCCGGCCGGCACCTGCCTGCCCCCGACCCCGCCTCCCGCCCGGACCCGGACCCGCAAGCGCGCGCACCGCCGCCGGCGTCGCCGGGCCCGCCCGAGCCGACTCCGGGCGATCTCGCTGCTGCTGATCCCGGTGATCCTGGTCGTCGCGATGGTCGTCGTCGAGCGCACCGGCGGCGGCCGCCGCCCGGTCGCACTCGAGAACCCCTTCCGGGACATGGGCCTGCCCGAAAGCAGCTCGGGCTCCGCCGACGGCCGCGACCACGAGGTCCCGACCGAGGCGACCCAGTCCGTCGAGGCCCCGGCCCCGGCGGCGGTCGACAAGGCCGTCCCCGACCTGCCGGGCGCCGTACCCACCACCGTCGACAAGCCGCTTACGTTCGAGAAGCCGGCTGCGAGGAACGAGCGAGGAGCGGCCCCGACCTCGGTGACGGCGAAGATCGGTCCGATCGACGAGGCAGTCGTCAAGGACCCGCCAGCGCCTGACGCGGGGCAAACCGCGGCCCCGAAGGCCGGTCGGGTCGAAGTCGCGGAGCGGCGAACCGAGACGACGAGCGTCTTCCGTAACCCGGACGGTACGTGCACATCAGAGATGTCGCTCGGTCCGACGAACTTCCGGGATGGCACCGGAAGGTGGCGGAAGATCGATACCACCCTGGTGCCTGGAGACCGGGGCCGACTGCGCGTGGCCGCGACGGAAGTCTCCACCGATCTCGCACCTACTGCGAGCGACCCACAACTGGCGCGGCTCGAGATCGAGGAAGGTGTCTCAGCGGCTTTCGGGATCGCGGAAGCGGCCCCGTCGACGGGCAGGTACAGCTGACCGACAGCGACGGCGAACTGCGGGGCCTGGTGCCGGCCGGCTGGATGAAGGACTCCGGCACCACTGGTGTCGACGACCTGGCCGGCGGCGAGGGCCCACCACGGCTATGCGGTGAATGTCCCCGAGGTGTCCGTGGGGCTGAGGGGCCCGGTCGTCTCTACTTCTTTGCCTGCCTGGTCGACGAGGCCGACCGTGCAGGTGGTGGATCGTGTTCCCGCGCGCCAGCTTTCGGGACGAATCAGGTGCCATCCGCCTTGGGCGGCAGCGCCGCCGAAGTCATGGGCGAGGTAGGGCGCGACGTGGGGCATGCAGGCGGCTTTTGCGAGTTCGTCGAAACGTTCGGGTGACGGCGGGCCGCCGTCGGTGGTGTCGGGCAGCGTTGCCGTTCCGATGCTCTGCGTGTGGTGGCTCTGGTCGCACGGGACCTGATCCTGATGGTTGTCGACCCTGTGGCGGAAGCAGGTGCCCGGCGGGTAGGTCAGTGCCTGGTCGGCGCCCCTGACGCTGCCCGAGAACGTGCTCAGGATCCACACGTTGTCGCTTTTGCTACTGCCCCGGAAGATCAGTCCGCAGACGACCTTTCTGTCACCGGCTTCCCAACCGGACTTCGGCGGGCGGATCAGGCTCGCGGCGAAGCGCCCGAAGGGGTCGATCGGGCGGCCGAGGTAGGGCGTCATGAGCGGGCCGCAGTGGCGTTCCCCGATGTCGGTCCACTGCGACACCGACGGGTACGGGGCGTCCTGTGGGTAGGCGGGTTCCAGATCCAGGGGGCCGACCGCTTCGAACAGGTGCGGCTCGGCGCACGGGACGTCGTCGACGGGGACGTCGACCGCCGCCTGGGGCCAGCGGTAGCACCGGCCGGGCTTCCAGTCCCACCGGTGCAGGTCTGGGCTGATGTCGGCGTCTGTGGCCGGATCGCCGGGGGAAGAGAACGCTCTCGGGGCGTCGGCGGACAGCGCGGTGGGTGGTGGGTTGTCGACTTTCGACCTGGCGCACTGGTAGGTGGTGGAGCCGAGCAACGCGATGCTGATCAGTGCGAGGACGATGCGGCCGGGTGACCAGGCCCGGGGGCGTGCGGTCGTCGCGAGCGATTGTCGGGATGGTGTTCGCCGCCGGCGAGGCGACGGGCCCGGTCGCCAGGCTGGGCGTCCTTCCTCGACCGGTCCGAAGCGGGCGATCGCGGCTCTGGTGCGGGCGGGTGCCTCGTACCTGGTGGCTCCGGCGACGAAGGTCTCGTCGAGGACGAGCCCGGCGAACGGATCCCGCTCGCCATCGTCCTTGCCGCCGTCGCTGTTGCTGCTGCCGTCGTTCTTCGGCGCGGGCGGCGCGCTGTCCCCGGGCATGCCGGCGTCTCCTCGGGAGATTGGTTTTGTTGGAGCCCAACGGCGGGCATTCGATCGGTGTGCCGGCGAGGCGCCGCGCCGTCCAGGGATATCGAGGGCGGCGCGGCACCAGGTCGGCGTCAGTCAGCCGGATAGATCAGGATGGGCTTCTGGGCCTGCGTGGGCTGATAGACCGGGTCGTCGATGTATTTGACGTCAACCCACCAGGCGCTCCCAGGTGGACTGGCCGCGAACACGGGAAAAGTGACCTGTGCTTTTCCGTCCGCGGACGCGGGAGCGGTTCTGGTCTCGAAGCCCCACCGGACCTCGAAGGTGCCCGTCGCAGGAGCGGTCTGAACACCCTTGTCCAGGGAGATGTCCACGACCAGGGTCTGCCCGGTGATCACCTTTTCGGGCACCGTGACCTGTAGCGCCGATGCTGGTCCCTCGTGGGTGAACTCCGTGGCTCCGGGATGGTAATGCTCGTCGCCACTGTATGAGGCACGGAAGTCATGGTTTCCCGTCACCACGTCCTTGTTCCACCGCGCGACCGCGTCCTGAAACTCGGAAAACGGGTCGTGCTCCAGGGGGACCGTCGCGATGGCCGCCGCTTCCTGGTAAATCGTGACCGTGCCGGTGGGCATCGGGCCCTGGGTGGGATTGTCGGGATTCGCGATGGTGATGTGGGTATTGATGTACGACGCGTGGTACATGAAGGAGACGGTCAGCTTTGGCGTGATTCGAATGTCCGTCGTCCCGGGCGAGCTCGTCGGTGTCGTTTCGGTCGGGTCTGCTGTGGGGTCGGGCGAGGGTGTGGTCTCCGGTGAGGCCGGAGCGGACGGTGAGGACTGCGTCGGGGGCGCGGTGTTCGTGGGCGTCGGGCCGGGTGAGCCGGTCGTGACGGGGGTTCCGCTCGTCGAGGGAGCGGGCCCTCCGCCGGCGACCGGTTCACAGCCCGCCAGGATCAGGCAGGCCAGCCCGGCGGCGACGCCGACCTGCCTGCATCGGACCAGGTATCGGCCGGGACGGCCTGGTTCCCCTGGTCTACCGGTTCGAACCGGTCTCTTCCGGGAATCGGCGAGAAGCCTTCTCATTCTTTCTCCAGGATGTTGGGGTCAGATCGATATCCGGCGTCGGACTGCACGACGAGTGCGGTCCGAGCAGTCCGGAATGATGGGCTGTCGCGGCTGTGCTCAGACGACTGGCGTGGTCATGACACTGGTGACCGTCATGGGGGAACCGGCCTCGTCGGCGAATCCGATGAAACAGGTGGTGCGGCGACTCCCGGCACGCCAGCTCTCCGGCGCGATCAGGTTCCACTGCGGCTCGACGAGCGCGCCGTCGAAGCGGCCGATCTCCAGGTACGGGGCGGCGAGGTCGCCGCACCGCGGCCCGAGTTTCTCGTTGAGCCAGGTATCGGACGGCGCGGCCCCGTCCGGAGTCTCCGGCGCGCTCACCGCTCCTACGCTCTGTGCGTGATGGGGGAGTTCGCAGGGAGCCTCGACCAGCCCGTCGTCGCCGGCACGGCGAAAGCAGCTTCCGGCGGTGTGCGTCATGGACTGGTCGGCGCCACGGGCGCTTCCTTCGAACGGGCGGAACGCGGGCGGATCAAATTCGGTCATGCCGGCGGTGATGCCACAGGTGATCGTGCGCTGGCCGATCTCCCAGCCGGGCTTCTGGGGTCGGATCAGGCCGGCGGAGAAACGCCCGGCGGGGTCAAGCGGGCCGCCCAGATACTTCTCGATCATGGGCAGGCAGTGCTTGTCGGTGACGGCATCCCACTCCTCGGGGGTGGGATAGGCGCCGTCGCTCGGATGATCCGGCCGGATGCGGGTGTCGCCGACCGCCTCGAAGTAGTGGACACCCGCGCAGGGAACGTCCTGGGTCGAGGTCGAGTCGACATGCTGTTGCCAGGAGTAACACCGGCCGGGCTGGTAGTCCTGTTGCAGGAACTCGACGCCGGCGTCGGCGCTCGGGGATGCCGTCGTCGACGGTCCGATCGGGTCGATGGTCGCCGGGGCGGTCTGCTCCGCCGCGTCGGACCCGCGGTCCGCGGCGCGGTCTCCGTGCAGCGCGACCAGCCCGTAGATCACGGCGCCAAGGAGAACAGCGTTGATCGCGATGGTCGTGAGGTGATCGCGCCACTTGGCCGCCCGCAGCTGTCGGAGTCGTAGGAGCCGCCGGGAGAGCCGGGCCGCTCGGTTGCCCACCGATGTGAACCTGTTGCGGTTGTTGCTTCCGGGCACCCCGGTTACTCCTTCGGACACACTGAATGGCTCAGCGGCACTTCGGATCGAGTTGGATTCGGGATCCAGGTCGGGCGTAGGAACCACTGGCCGGGGTCATCGCCGCGACCACGCTGTTGTCGCCCACGGCGCATCCCTGGCCGGCCACGGGTGTCCAACCCAGCTTGCCGAGATAGTCGACGGCGCTACCCATCGGCATGCCCACGACGTCCGGGATCGATACGCAGTTGAGAATATGGATATGCATGCCGACCGGGGCGTCGAAGGTGGTCGGAGTGCCCGCCTCCGGAGTCTGGCCATTGACTTTTTCGTGCTCTCCGTTTGTGCTGCATCCCTCGGAGAAGGAGATGTTGTAGAACCCGGCCCGATGAAGAGTGTCTGTCGCCTCCGATCGGGTTAGGCCGCGCACGTTCGGAACTGTGGCCTTAGCTGCCGGTGGTGTCGTCGCCGCTCGGGTCGTCGGGCGGGGTGCCGGGCCGGGCACCGGCGGCGGTGCCGACCTGGGTAGGACCGTCGGAGCCGGGGGAGGCGGCGGGACTGGTCCATGACCAGTTGGCGCCGTAGGGCCAGGTGCTGGGAGCGAAGGGGACGCCACCGCCCCCGAGGGCGACATGGTTCCGGGAGCACCCGGGGTCGAGGGCCGTTCTGGAGTTCCGGCAGTGCCGTGGGCCGAGGTCTGACCCGGAATGACGACCTGGAAGTCGTGCGGCGTTCCGGAGGTTGGTGCCGTCGTCGCCGGACCGCCCCGTGCGGAATGCTGTGTTCCGTCAACCTGCGCGCTGATCGGGGCGGGCCGGGACGGTGAACCTGGTTCGCAGCCTGCGAGGACAAGGCATGCCAGTCCGGTTACGATGCCCGCCCGCCCGCGGCTGCCGGAGCGTGGGCGTGGGCGGCCTGCGATGTCGGGCCGAAACGGCCGACTCCGCCCGGCTACCGTAAGCCTCCGGGTTTTTCTCATGACGTTTTTCTCCAGAATTTTTGTAACGTTCGAGTGCGGTCACCGCTCGATTCCGGCTCGGGCGGAGCAGGTAGGGGATCCGCTGTCATACGTTCGCTTTGAACGACCCCGAGTCGTCGTCCGGGCTGAGCAGGCCGGTCGTCTCCAGTTTTCTGCCGTTCCGGTCGACGAGGCTCACGGTGCAGGTGGTGGATCGGGTTCCCACCCACCGGCTTGCCGGGGGGAGGGAATGCGATCCGCCCTGTACGGACGCGCCCCCGAATCCCCGGTCGAGATAGGGCGCGATGCGGGGTGCGCAGGCCGCGTCGATGAGTTCGTCGAGCCGCTCCGCCGAGAGAGGCGCGCTGTTCGGTGCGCCCTCGGCGGTGTCTGCCAGGGTCGCCGTGCCCACGCTCTGCGAATGGTGGCTCTGCTCGCAGGGGACCACCTCGTTGCGGCCCTCGGCGTTCGTGCGGAAGCAGGTCCCGGTGGGATAGGTCAGCGCCTGGTCGGCTCCGCGGACCTGTCCTTCGAGGTCGGGCACCTCGTACGGTGCCGTGGGAGAGGGATGGAGTGAGAGGCCGCAGACGATGTCCCGCTCGCCGGTGTCCCACTCCGCTTCCTTGGGGTGGAGGACGCTCGTGCCGAAGCGCCCGAACGGGTCGAGCCCGTAGCCGAGATACGCGGTGATGAGCGGCTCGCACTGCCGCCTGCCGAGCACTACCCACTCGGCCGGCGACGGGTACGTCGCCCCTTCGGGATAGGCGGAGCCGACGTCGAGTGGGCCGACCGCTTCGAACAGGTGCGGGCCGGCGCAGGGGACGTCGTTGACCGCGGTCGAGACGTCCCGCTGGAGCCAGGTGTAGCAGTGACCGGCCGTCCAGTCCCGCCGGTAGAGATCCGGTAGCGATTCCTCGGCGATGGCGTCGCGGCCGGAGGCACTACCTGCCGGGGTCGGCGGGTCCGCCGAGAGCGTGGTGGACGGCGGACTGTCGACGGCCGAGGCCACGAACCCGTAGACGGTGGTCGAGAGCAGCACGACGCTGATCAGCGCCAGCACGATCCGCCCCCGGGACCGCGGCCGCGGCGAGATCTCCGGAATCGGCTGGGACGCCCGTCCGCGGCCCAGCAGTGGTCCGGAGGCACCTCCCGCCCGCCGTGGCCGGCCGCCGCCGTACGAGCGCCAGGGCGTCGAACCGTCTTCGAGTGGCCCGAAGCGGGCGACCGCGGCTCTCGTCCGGGCTGGGGCCTCGTATCGGGTGGCTCCGGCGATGAAGGCCTCGTCGAGGACCAGATCGGCGAACGGATCGGTGAACGGGTCGGGCTCGGCGCCGTTCGGCGTGGGTGCGCTGTTTCCGGACACGCCGGTTACTCCCTCGGACACGCAGGATCAGGACGCGTCGCGAGTGGTCGCCGACGTCCGCGACAGCCGACGGCCTGCAGATCAATGTGCGCGCAATGCGACGATCCGGATACCGAGGGATGTGCAGCCGGCCATATTAGGGCAAGCTGTGAAGAAGTTGGCACCTGGGCCGGGCATGCTGGGGCGCGGAAAGCCCTGCCTCTGGAGCGCCGTCACGGAAGGCAATCGCGCGCCGCGCGGGGCCGTTCCGTTCTGCCACGTCAGGCGGCTAGCACCCAAACGACGACCAGCCGGCCGTGGGCGACGTCATTACTGACAGTCGTCACCTGCGGCCGGCTGGCTCATTTCACCTGGCGTGCGGCTGGCTGGTCCGCGGCCGGTGGTGGTTCAGGAGTGAATGCGCCGAACCGGCTCGGAATCGCCGTTCACCGGAAGCGGCTGGGTGGTGGCGAGCAGCGGCTCGGCGGACGGCGTCACGATCGACGTCCGGCCGCGGCGCGGCGCGGTGCCGCGGGCGTTCACCCACGCCGGCCGGCGGCGCTGCACGGGCCGCTCGACGAAGTAGTAGGACGCCGACGCGAGCCCGAGGCTGACGACGAGGGCGGCGCCGGCCGCCGGGACGCGGCCGAAACGGGGGACGAGCGAGTCGTTGGCGACCCCGGTGACGGGGAAGTGCCACAGGTACAGGCTGTAGGAGATCCGCCCCACCCAGGCGGCCGGACGGGCACTGAGCACCCGGTCGTACCAGCCGGGCCGGTGCTGGTCGGCACCCAGGACGGCGACGGCGGCGAGCACGGCGACGAGCAGGTAGCCACCGCGGGCCATCCAGTTCGGCGGGCCGTGCAGATCGGGACCGGTGAAGAAGAGGATCACCAGGCCCAGCAGGCCCACCGGGCCGAACGTAGCGGCCCGGGCCAGGAGCTGGGCGGTGCGGCTGCCCGCGACCCGGGACAGGTCGCCGGCCACGGCGGTGCCGTCCGCCGCCGAACGCAGCGCCTCGTGGCGCCAGGTGGCGAGCAGGCAGCCGACGAGCAGCGAGTCGAAGCGGGTGTCCGGCGCGAAGTAGATGCGGAAGTTCGACACGCCGCTGCCGATCAGGATCTCCCGCCAGATCAACACCAGGATCACGGCGCTGATGAGGATCTCCGGCAGGCGCCGCCGCCAGCGCTCGCTGCGGCAGATCAGCACCAGGGCGATCGGCCAGAGCAGGTAGAACTGCTCCTCGAGGGAGAGCGTCCACACGTGCCCGAACCATGCGCCGCTGTCCGGAGGATTCAGAGTGCGCTGGATGTTGGCGACGTAGAAGAGGGCTGCGAGCCCGTTGCGAAGGAACTGCCACTGGTCGTCGGTGTCCTTGACGAGAAGGACGAGCGGAATGCCGGCTGCTACAAAGATGTAGAAGGCGGGAAGGAGTCGGAAACCACGGCGGGCCCAGAAGGCGCGCAGCGAGATCCAGCCCTCCCGGTCGCGCTCGGCCAGCAGCAGGCCCGTGATGAGGAACCCGCTGAGTACCAGGAAGAGATCGACGCCCAGGTAGCCGCCCGGCACCAGGTCCATGTGGTGGAAGAGCACCGTCAGGACGGCCAGGGCACGCAGTCCGTCGAGCGCGGGGTTATGGCCGCCGATGGTTGCTCGTCGAACCTTCCGTGCCGGTGGCGCCGGTTCGCGGCTCGCATCTTCGGTCAGCTTATCCACGATGGTTCCCCCCACAGGTCCCAGCAGTACGGGTAGCACTGACTGGAAACGATAGACGGGTCTTTTTCGATCAGTGGCGCCCACCTCGTCGGGGGTACCTGAAGGTGCTGCGCAATAGCCGGCGCAATGTCGTCGCGGATAACCTGGTCCGCCGCGTGCGCGAACTGCGGCGTGACACGCCATGCGAGCCGTCGAGCCCTCGGCACGTCGAGCGGACGGGGCGGCGGCGCGTCGAGCCGGCGGGGCGGCAGGGCGGCGGCGGCCGGCTCCCGCCCCGCCCACGTCCCCGGGATGTCGCATCAACGGCCCTGGTGACAGGCCTGCCGCGCCGCCGCGAGCGGTGGGCGGTCTGCGGAATGCGGAGATTCGGCGTTGTCCGGCGCGACAATCCCTGCATGAGGTTCAGCGTGGAACGCGACGTACTCGCCGACGCGACGGGCTGGGCCGCCCGGTACGTGCCGAAGCCCACCGCCGGCGCCCAGCAGGTGCTGACGGGCCTGCTGCTGGAAGCCACCATGCCGACCCCGGACCAGGACCAGGCCGGGGATCAGGCCCAGGCGCCGGGCCCGGCGCTCACCGTCTCCGCGTTCGACTCCGAGGTCGCCGCGCGGGCCCCGGTCGAGGCCGTCGTCACCGAGCCCGGCCGGGTCGTCGTGCCCGGGCGGCTGCTGGCGGACGTCGTGCGCAACCTGCCCGACGCGCCGGTGGTCGTCGAGGCCACCGAGACCAGGGTGATCATCGAGTGCGGCGCGGCCCGGTTCCGCATCCCGGCGCTCGCCGTCGAGGACTACCCGGTGCTGCCCGCGTTCCCGCCGCCGGTCGGCGAGGTGGACACGCTCGGCTTCGCCGCGGCGGTCGCGCAGGTGGCCCCGGCCGCCGGCCGGGACGACGCGCTGCCGGTGCTCACCGCCGTCCGGCTCGAGATCGCCCGGGGCGGGCTGACGATGGTCGCCACCGACCGGTACCGGCTCGCCGTCCGGACGATCCCGTGGCAGCCCACCGTCGACGACCCCGACGCGGTCGCGCACGTGCCGGCCCGGCTGCTCGCCGACGTGGCGAAGCTGCCGACCACCGCGTCCCGGGTCATGCTCGGGATGGGGGTCGACGAGGCCGGGGTCCCGCGCTTCGGGTTGTCGGTGAACGGCCGGCAGACGATCGTCCGGCTGCTGGAGGGGAGCTTCCCGAACTACCGCCGGCTGCTGCCGGAGACGTCGGAGCTCACCGTCACGGCGCCGACGGCGGTGCTCGCGGCCGCCGTCCGCCGGGTCGCACTGGTGGCGACGCGCACGGCGCCGCTGCGGTTCACGTTCTCCGCCGGCCAGGTCGTGGCCGAGGCGGGGGACGGCGGGGGCGCCCAGGCGTCCGAGCTGGTGCCCGTGGAGTACGACGGCCCGGAGCTGTCGGTGCTGTTCAACCCCGCGTTCCTGCTGGACGGCCTGGCGGCGGTCGAGGGCGACGAGGCCATCATCGGGTTCGCCACCGCCGACCCGGAGATCGCCTCGAGCAAGCCGGCGGTCCTCACCGGCAAGGACGACGGTGAGGACTACCGCTACCTGCTCATGCCGATCCGCACCGGCACCGCCTGACCGCTCCGGCGCGCCCCCGAGCGCGCCGGAGCGCCGGCTCAGGGTGCGGTCGGGGCCTGGGTCATCGTGCCGGCGCCGGGAACCACCCCGCCCGCGGCCGCGGCCGCCGGGTCGATCGGGCCGTCCTCGGTGACGTTCAGAGTCCCACCCGCGGCCCCGGATTCCGCCGCGGTCGGCGAGTCCCAGGTCACGCCGTCGAGCGGCGGGTTCGCCCACTTCTGGACGAACTCCTTCACCACGTCGGCGGAGACGGTGCCGCAGCGCTGGGTGCGGTCCCAGCCGGTCAGCACGAAGTGCTGGTCGCCCGCGAAGTCGTTGCGCGTCCACGGCATCGCGATGAAGCGGTTCCCGGCGTCGGCCGCGACCGTGCGCAGCTTCTCGACCTGGTCGGCGGGCAGCTTCGCGTCGTACCAGCCGACCACGAAGCCGTGCTCCAGGTTGTGCACCGCCCGCTCGGCGCGGATGCCCGAGTCCGGGTTGTAGAACCGGATGGCGTCGGGCAGCGGGTCGGACTCGTGGTTGCCCGACGACGGCGGGGAGTCCTTGTACTCGACCGTGTCGGTGGCTCCCACGTGCTGGTTGCCGTACGACTGGTCGTTGCGGATCCCGGTGCAGTTCGCGGTGACCGCGGCCGGGGAGGCGGCGGCGACGTAGCCGACGCTGCGCTCCTTGTTCTTCGACCGATTGTCGAAGACGCTGTAGACGATGATCCCGGCCAGGAGGGCGAGCGCGACGAAGCCGGAGGTGCCGTAGATCAGCAGTGCCCGCCGGCGCTCCTTCCGCTTCTGCTCGCGGCGGAGCTCCTCCAGACGGGCGTTGCGCGCGACGCTCTTCTTCCCCACGGGGCCCGATCCTACGAAGTGTCGAACACGCCTGAGCCGCCGCGGTCCGCCCGACCCGCCGCCGACCGCCACTATCGGCGAGATCGGGGCCTGTCCGCCGACAGGCGGAGATCGCGCGAACCGGACGTCCTATGAACCGGACGGTAGCCGTACGTAGTTCAACATGACCATTAAGTGAATGCCATCGTAGCCTTCCGGCCGGCGAGCGGAAGGCCCCCGCGCCGTTGACCATGGCCCCAGCCGCTCCGCGCCGGCGGACGTCGGCGCGGCCGTACCGGGCGCCGGCCCCGGCTCAGCGCTCCACGACGAACGCCGCGATGTCACGGGTCGGCCGCGGGTGCGCTGGTGCGGCCGGGTGCCCCACACCCACGACGCCCATCGGCGTCCAGGTGCGCGGCAGGTCCAGCGTGTCGGTCACGACCTCCCCGCAGAACAGCGCGGACGACACCCAGCACGAGCCCAGGCCCTCGGCCGCGAGCGCGACCAGCAGGTTCTGCACGGCGGCGCCGAGCGCCACGGTGAACATCCGCTCCTCGGCCCGCACCCGACGCTCGTCCGGGTAGGGATGCGCGCCGTCGGTCACCATCATCGGGACGATCAGCACCGGCGCCCGGCGCAGCACGTCGCCGCGGCGCAGCCGTTTGCTCACCGAGTCCTCGTCGAACCCGTCGCGGCGCAGGTCGTCCGTCCAGGCCATCGCCATCGCGTCGAGCAGGGCGTGCCGGCGCGCCTCGACCAGCACGAACCGCCACGGAGTGGTGTGGTGCGGAGCGGGCGCGGTGATCGCCGCGGCGATCGCCTGGTGCACCGCCGCCGGGTCGACCGGGAGGTCGGCGAACTCCCGCACCGTGCGCCGCGCGAACGGGGCCGAGCGGCGTGCCTCGACCGTGCCGAGCTGGAACATGTCCTCGTCCCAGGGCCGCAGCAGCGCGCGTGACCCGCTCCCGTCGTCGGGCCGGCGCGCGAACCCGCGGACGATCGCCACCGGTGTGGCGCCGAGCTTGCCCTTCACCAGGTCCGCCGCGCCGGCCAGCTCGTCGGCCTCGGCGATCTCGGTCATCCCGAGTTCGTTGCCGTAGGAGTCGATGTCGCCGATGTGGCTGCGCAGCGCCGCCATCCCGGCGACGCCGATCGCCATGTCGGTCAGCCCGCGCCGCCAGGGCCGCCCGGCCGTGTCGCTGATGATCACCGCGACGTCGACGCCGAGCCGGTCGCGCAGGCCGTCCCGCAGCGTGCGGGCACTGGCATCGGGATCGACCGGCAGCAGCGCGATCGAGTCCTTCGCGATGTTGGACGCGTCCACCCCCGCGCTCGCCAGCACGAGGCCGTGGTGCGTCTCGACGATGCGGGTCGGGCCGCGGCGCGCGACCTCGCGCACGGACTCGGCGTCGATGGCGGCCTGGCGCGTGGCCTCTCTGTCGCCTTCGATCCGAATCAGCCGGTCCTCGGCCTTCGACACGATCTTGGACGTCACGACGAGGACGTCACCGTCACGCAGCCCGGGGCCGCCTCCGGGCCCGGCGCCCGTGGCCGCGGCCACGGCGATCAGCGCGGCGAGGTCGTCGCCCGGCCGCACCTCGCCGATCCCGCCCAGCGGCAGAATCCGCAGCTCCCGCTCCGCCAGCGGCTCCTCGCCGACCTGCTCCGCCGCGCCCGTGCCCACCTGCTCGTCGGACTTCCCGAAGTTCTCGAACTTCTCGGACTTCTCGGACTGCTCGGCCGGCAGCGCGTCCTCCACCGCCGGAGGTTCCCCGACCGGGGCTTCGCCGCCGACCGGGGGCGGGCCTTCCGCCTCGGGTGCGGCGACGCCCGGGAACGACGCCTCCGCGGGTTCCGGTCCGTCCTTCGACATGGATGTCCCCACCGGGGACAGGTCAGACACCGGCGAGCTCCAGCGCCGCCTCCACGATCGCCACAGTGGCCTCCAGATCGGTCATGAGAAGCGGTACGGCTTTCACGGTAGCTCCGGGTACGGCGTCGGGGTCCGCCGCGATCGCCGCGTCCACGACGTCCACCAGCCACCCGTCCAGCAGACCGTGACCAAGCTCTTCGGTCGTTCCCCCGGAGGTGGCACCGCCGGTACGGTGCCGGCCGCCGTAGTGCGCGCCGACCGCGCGCGCCGACGTCTCGACACCGATCGCCTTCAGGCACGCGTCGGCCATCCCGCGGACCGCCGATCCCCCGATGATCGGTGAGACGCCGATGACCGGGGCCAGGGTGACCCGCAGCGCGTCCGAGACACCCGGCACCGACAGGATCGTCCCGATCGAGACCACCGGGTTGGACGGCCCGATCAGCACGACGTCGGCGTCCGCGATCGAGTCCAGCACACCCGGCGCCGGCTTCGACTCGGCGGCACCGACGGACAGGATCGCCTCGGCGGGCACCTGCGCCCGCATCCGCAGCCACCACTCCTGGAAGTGGACGGCCCGACGTCCCTCGTCATCAGTGATGATCACATGGGTCTCGACCCGGTCGTTCGACATCGGCAGCAGGCGCACCCCCGGCTTCCACCGGTCGCACAGCGCCGTCACGACGTCGGAGAGTGGGTAACCGGCCTCGATCATCTGGGTGCGGACGAGGTGGGTGGCGAGATCGCGGTCGCCGAGCCCGAACCAGCTCGGACCCACCCCGTAGGCGGCCAGCTCGGCCGAGACGACGAACGTCTCGTCCTCCCGGCCCCAGCCGCGCTCGGCCGAGATCCCGCCGCCCAGGGTGTACATCACGGTGTCCAGGTCTGGGCAGATGCGCAGGCCGTGCAGCGTGATGTCATCACCCGTGTTGCCGATCACGGTGATCTCGGCGTCGGGGCGGGCAGCCCGGACACCCTGCAGAAAACGCGCGCCGCCGATGCCGCCGGCCAATGCGGTGACCTTCACGTCGCATCATCCTGGCACCCGCACCGCCCCGACACCCCGGCACCCCGGCCGGCAACCCCGGGCCTCGCGGACACCGACTCGGCGGCCGGGGCCCCCGGCCCCGCCCTCGGATGTCGTGGTTCAGCTGGTGGTGGTGACCTCGGTGGCCGGAGCGTTCGGGGAGTGCTCGACCGCGGCGAGTGACGCCAGCAGGTAGCGGACGAGATGGCTGGTGGGCCGGCTCGGCGCCGGATTGGCCAGGCCACCCTCGATCGTGGCGACCACGGCGTCGGCGGCGATCTCGTGGTCGGGCTGGGGGACCAGGTCGGCCACGGCGCTCAGCGCCAGGCCGTGGAGCCACTCGTGCAGCCGCTCGTGGTACTCCATGATCGGCGGGGCGTGCGGGGCGCGCTCGGCGACGCAGGGGTGCAGCGTGCGGCGTCGCTCGACCGAGTCCAGCGCGGCGAAGAGCTTCTGTGCCGCCTCGCCGGGCAGCTCCGCGATGCGGTCCACCTCGCCGTCGAGCAGGCGGTTCAGGACGGCGGCGAACGCGTGGTCCTTGGACCGGAAGTACCAGTACACCGAGCCGGGCTCGATGCCGGCGGCGCGGGCGATCTCGGCGATGGAGGTACCGGCGAACCCGCGGGCGAGGAACTGCTGCTCGGCGACCGCGAGCAGCGCGTCGATCCGTTCCTCGCGCGGGACCTCCTGGCGGTTGCGTGGCACCTGATCAGCGTAACGACCCTGGCGGGGGGCAGGAGGGGATTGTCCGGTACCCGCGTCGTCCCGCCCGCTCCGTCATGCGGCTCCCGTGTCGCGGGGAGGGGATGGACGGTAGCCGCGCGTGACGATCCGCGCCGGTAGGAGCCATCTCTTGATTCTGGTTAGAGAGAGCTGTGAGATGGACCTAGCTCTCCACGTCGCTGGAAGGACCGCCATGTCCGCGATCAGGACCCCCCGGACTACCAGGAGCCCCCGCACGACCAAGAGCCTCGAAGCCCTCTCCGCCACCCTCAACCGAGCCCTCGCCGGGGCCCGCGCGCCACAGGTCGCGGCCGCCCGGCACGCGGACCTGCGCGGCGGCGCGTCCGCGCCGGGAGCCGCGCGAACCGACACGCTGGCCGCCCGCAGGCGGACGAACCTGCTCATCGGCACCCTCGAGCGGCTGCGGAACCCGGCGGCCGGCCCCCGGGCCACCCGCGGCGCCGGCACAGTCTGACCTGGACCCGCGCCGACCCGCCCTGACGGCGGCCCGGCCCCGCGGGGACATCCACCTACGATCATCCATCGACTACCCAGGGTGAACGCATGACGAGTACGGCGGCGGTACCGGACGGATCACGACCCGGGCAGGCGGTGGCCCCGGAACAGGGGAGCCGGCACCGGCAGGAACCGCCGCCGTCCGCCGCCGCCATGCGCCGCGCCCTGCGCCGCGCGCGCGACGGCGTCACCCTGGACGTCACCGAGGCCGCGATCCTGCTCGCGGCGCGCGGCGAGGATCTCGCCGACCTGTGCGCCTCCGCGGCGCGCGTGCGTGACGCCGGGCTCGCCTCCCTGGGGCGGCCCGGCGTCGTCACCTACTCGCCGAAGGTCTTCATCCCGCTCACCCGGCTGTGCCGGGACCGCTGCCACTACTGCACGTTCGCGACCGTCCCGCACCGGCTGCCCGCGCCGTACCTGACGGTGGACGAGGTGCTCGACATCGCCCGCGCGGGGGCGGCGGCGGGGTGCGCCGAGGCGCTGTTCACCCTCGGCGACCGCCCGGAGGACCGCTGGCCGGCCGCCCGGGAGTGGCTCGACGCCCACGGCTACGACTCGACGCTGGGCTACCTGCGCGCCGTCGCGATCGCGGTGCTGGAGGAGACCGGCCTGCTGCCGCATCTCAATCCCGGCGTGCTGAGCTGGTCGGAGCTCGCGCGGCTCAAGCCGGTCGCGCCGTCGATGGGCATGATGCTGGAGACGACCGCGACGCGGCTGTGGTCGACGCCCGGCGGCGCCCACTACGGCTCGCCCGACAAGGAGCCCGCCGTCCGGCTGCGGGTGCTGGCCGACGCCGGGCGGCTCTCCATCCCCTTCACGACCGGCCTGCTGCTCGGCATCGGCGAGACGGCTGTCGAGCGCGCCGAGACGATCTTCGCGCTGCGTGGGCTGGCCCGCGAGTACGGGTCCGTCCAGGAGGTCATCGTCCAGAACTTCCGGGCCAAGGATGACACCGCGATGCGCGGTGAGCCGGACGTCGGCGCCGAGGAGCTCGCGGCGGCCGTGGCGGTGACCCGCCTGGTGCTCGGCCCGCGGATGCGGGTGCAGGCGCCGCCGAACCTCGTCGACACCGCCGAGTGCGCGCTGCTGCTCTCCGCCGGCCTCGACGACTGGGGCGGTGTCTCGCCGGTGACTCCGGACCACGTCAACCCGGAGCGGCCCTGGCCTGATCTGGACGTCCTGCGGGAGGTGACCGCGGCGGCGGGCTTCACGCTGCGGCCGCGGCTGACCGTCCACCCGACACACCTGGACGAGCCGTGGATCGACCCGCGGCTGTCCGGGCACGTGGCGGCGCTGGCCGGTCCGGACGGGCTGCTCGCCGAGGGCGCCCGGGCGGCGGGGCTGCCGTGGCAGGAGCCCGACGGCGGCCTGGGGAACAGCGGCCGCACCGACCTGCACACCGCGGTGGACACCGAGGGACGACACTCCGCCACCCGTTCCGACTTCGACTCCGTCTACGGCGACTGGGCCGGCCTGCGCGAGCAGGTGCGCGCCGCCGGCACCGGGGTGGACGGGATCTACGGCACGGGCACCCGGGCGGGCGCCGGTGCCGCGGAAGCCGTGGCATCCGCCGCGGGGGAGGAGACCACCGAGGACACGGCTCGGGTCAGCACGGTGGTCCCGGTCGGCACGGCGGCCGGTGGCGGCGTCCCGTCCGAGGACGGGTCCGAAGAGACCACAGCCACCACGGGAACCACCGACGGCGCGTGCGGCGCGATCACCCGGGCGGAGCCGGAGGTGCTCGCGGCGCTGCGGCGGGCCAGCACCGACCCGGCCGGACTCACCGACGCCGAGGCGCTGACCCTGTTCGGGGCGACGGGTGCCGCGCTGGAAGAGCTGTGCGGCCTCGCCGACGCCCTGCGCGCCCAGACCGTGGGCGACGACGTGACCTACGTGGTGAACCGCAACATCAACTTCACCAACGTCTGCTACACCGGCTGCCGCTTCTGCGCCTTCGCCCAGCGCCGCGCGGACGCCGACGCCTACACGCTCTCCCTGGACGAGGTCGGCTCCCGCGCGCGGGACGCGTGGTCCGTCGGCGCGACGGAGGTCTGCGTCCAGGGCGGCATCCACCCGGACCTGCCGGGCACCGCCTACTTCGAGCTCGCCCGCGAGATCAAGAAGCAGGCACCCGGGCTGCACCTGCACGCCTTCTCGCCGATGGAGGTGGCCAACGGGGTCGCCCGCACCGGGCTGTCGACGCTGGAGTGGCTCACGGCGGCCCGGGAGGCCGGGGTGGACACCATCCCCGGCACCGCCGCGGAGATCCTCGACGACGAGGTCCGCTGGGTGCTGACCAAGGGCAAACTGCCCACCGCCGCCTGGGTCGAGGTGGTCACCACCGCGCACCGCGTCGGCCTGCGCTCCTCGGCGACGATGATGTACGGCCACGTGGACACCCCGGCGCACTGGGTGGCCCACCTGCGCCTGCTGCGCCGCATCCAGGAGGAGACGGGCGGGTTCACCGAGTTCGTCGCGCTGCCCTTCGTGCACCACAGCTCCCCGATCTATCTAGCCGGGGTTGCCCGACCGGGCCCCACCGTTCAGGAGAACCGGGCGGTGCACGCCATGGCCCGGATCCTGTTGCACGGAGCGATCGACAACATCCAGTGCTCGTGGGTGAAACTCGGTACGGAGGGCTGCGTCCAGGTGCTCGCCGGTGGGGTCAACGACCTCGGAGGCACACTGATGGAGGAGACGATCAGCCGGATGGCGGGCTCGCAACACGGCTCACGGCGCTCCATAGCCGAGCTGGAGGAGGTCGCGCAGGCCGCGGGCCGTCCCGCTCGGCAACGGACCACTACATATGGCGTGGTCTCCGCGGAGCGTCTTGGTACCGCACGTGGTGACGCGGCGCGCACCATGCTGACTGTCGTGACCTGAGAGCTCGTCACAGCTCGCTTATGTGGTGACGGTCTGTGACCGGGGTCTCGGTGGCCTGCGGTCGGCGCTGGTGATCGGTGTAGGTTCGGGTGAGATGTCCGAGAATCTCGGCGTCCGGTATGGGGTGTTCGTCCGGTCCTGTGTGACCGGAGGGCCTCCGGCGCGTCCGCCCGATCGTCACTCTCCGTATTGGAGGGTGCGACCACGGGGACCCTCCGTGACGAGCCCCAGTGACTGTGAGCTATGGTCTCATCGCTGGTTGTAGAAGATGTTGCGTCGGTGGGGTTGACGCGGCCAAGTCTGGCGCGTGTAATTACCGGCGTGTCATTCCCCCCGTCGACGGGACTCGTGCGGTAGGCGACGTCCGGTCGGAATGGATCCCAGGCGCCGTGCGCCGGCGTCCGGGGGGGTGGCCGACCGCACCGCGACGGGTCTGGAGGAGTCCATATGGAGCACACCGACGCGGGCGTCCACACCGTCCTGGCGGACGTCGAGCGTCCCGCTGAGCACGACACGGGTCCGGTCGGGGAGTCAGGGCCCGTGGCACGTCCGCTGCCCGTTCCCGTTCCCGGGCCGCCGGCACTCGCGGCCGGAGCGGTGCACCCGCGCCCGGCCGCGGCGTCCGCCATGGCGGTCGCGCCGCCGGTCATGCCCGGGCGGGGCCGGCCCGAGCTCGTCGAGACCGGATACGACTCCGCGACCGACGACCTCGACGACGATGTGGACGACGAGGGCGACGAGGACGAGGACGAGGCGCGGGACGGCGCGTTGGTCGGCCCCGGGGGCGTCACCCTGCCCCGAGGCGACGGCTCGCTGTCCGACTCCCTCGCCCAGGTGATCGACATCGGCTTCGGCGACCTGCTCGGCGAGGCGATGGAATGGCAGGAACGGGCGCTGTGCGCGCAGACCGACCCGGAGGCGTTCTTCCCTGAGAAGGGTGGGTCGACCCGGGAGGCGAAGCGCATCTGTTCGGGCTGCGAGGTGCGGGTCGAGTGCCTCGAGTACGCGCTGGAGAACGACGAGCGGTTCGGGATCTGGGGCGGCATGTCCGAGCGGGAACGGCGCAAGCAGCGCCGCCGGGCAGTCTGACGGCGGATCCACCAGGCGGCGCCCGCGATGACGAGACCAACGCGGGACGCCGACCACCACCGGTGGGCGGTTCGTTCCCGAGGAGCCGTTCGTCCCGGTCAGCGGGTCGTAGCGGTCGTCGTGACGCGGCGGGATCAGCCCGCGGCGCCCGGCGGCCACGACCCGCGACAAAACGGTCTCGGCAGTACTGGTACCGCTGCGGCGCCTGCGACGGTCGCTGCGGGCCCGACGGTCGCTGCGGGCCCGGTGGGTCCGGTGGGTCCGGTGGTCGCGCTGACCGCGTCGACCCGCCCGCCCGAGCGGATCGTGGTCGTCCGTCTCGGCGGCCCCGCGCTCGGCGGCCCCGCGATCCCGGCGCAGCGAATCCCGGCGCAGTGGGTTCCGGCGGCAGACGGCCCCACGCAGCCGAGCCCGGACCCTGACGTCCCGAGCCTTCCCGCCCGAGACGTCCCGGGCCTTCCCGCTGGGGACGTCCTGAGCCTGCCTGCCGGGACGTCCTTCGGTGTCGCGGTCGCGGCCGGTATCCGGCACGGCGGGCTGGGCGGCGCGCCCGACACCTTCTACTGGCTGATCCACGACGGCGTCCTGCCACGGCCCGACGCCCTGGAACGGCTGCTCACCTACGCCCGCGTCGACCCGGGTGCGGCGGTCCTCGGTCCCAAGGTGCTCGACGCCGCCCGACCGGAATTCCTGCTCGAGGCGGGTGTGACGGTCGACCGGGCCGGCCGGCGGATCACCGGTGTCGTCCCGGGCGTGCCCGACCACGGTCAGCATGACGCCGTGCGGGACGTGCTGGCCGTCTCCTGCACGGGGATGCTCGTGCGAGCCTCGGCCTGGGAGCGGCTCGGCGGCCTGGCCGCGGACATGACCGCCGGCCTCGATCTGGATCTCGGCGCCCGCGCGGCGCGGGCGGGCCTGCGGGTCGTCGTCGTGCCCCCGGCGGCGGTGCTGCTCGCGCCGCCCGCACGCACCGACGCGCCTCTCGCTGACAGGCCTCTCGCGTCCGGCGCGTCTCGCGCGGGCGACCGTGTCGGGAGGGTCGCGGGAGCGCGGGTGCGGCTCGCGCTGACGGCGGCGCCCTTCCTCGTACCGGCCGTGCTCGCGTTGGTGGTCGCGGGCGCGGCGCGGGCCGGTGCCCGCCTGCTCCTCCCGCCCCGGGACAGCGGTGATCCGAGCGGCCCGCGTTCCCGCGGCCGGTGGCGCGACGCGTTGACCGAGCTGTGGATCGCCGGTGCCGTCCTCGCCAGCCCGCGGCCCCTGTTCCGGATGCGCGTGCGGTTCGGCCGGTGCGTGGCGGTGCCGCGGCGTGCCGTGCGCGAGCTGCTGTCGGCCCGACCCCGCGCGGTCGCCGACCGGGCGCCGAGTGGTCCCCGCGCGGTCGCCCCGCCGCGGGCGCTCGCGGTGGTGATGGCCCTGTTCCTCGGGGCGGCTGGCCTGACCGTCCGCCGGTTGCCACCGGACGCCGTCGGCGGCGGCGTGCCAATGCCCGAGTACGCCGGTGACCTGTGGTCCATGGTGTGGTCCGGTTGGCAGGGCTCCGTGGGCGGCGTGCTCGGCTGGCCGGGCTCCGCACCGCCCTGGACGGCTCTGCTCGCCGCGCTGTCGTCCGTTGCCGCCCCGGTCGGTCTCAGCGTGGCCGCGACCTGCTCGATCGTGCTCGCCGTCGCTCCGGCCGCGGCGACCTACCTCGCGTACCGGGCCTCGGGACGGCTCGTCGGCTCGCGCGGCCCGAGGCTCGGCCTGGCGGCCCTGTACGGCGTGTCCCCGCCGGTCACGGGATCAGTGCTGGCCGGCCGGATCGAGACCGCCGTCGCCCTGGCGGTGCTGCCCGCCGTTCTCGCGGCGGGGGACGAGTTCCTCCGTGGCCGGACGGTCCGGGCCGGAGCGAGCGGTTCCGGTTCCGGAACCGGCCTCGACGCCGACGCCGACGCCGACGCCGACGCCGGTGGGCGCGGGCGCGCGGGCTGGCGGTTCGCCGTCTCCCTGGCCCTCGTCGTCGCGTGCGCGCCGGTGCTGGCACCGATCACGCTGGTCGGCCTGCCCACGGCGGCCTGGGCCGTCCGGAGATCACGGCCGCCGGGCACGCAACCGCCGCCGGTCGGGCCGGTGCCGGTACTTGGTGTGCTGATCGCGGGAGCCGTCCCCCTGCTGCCCGGCCTCGTCACGGGGGGCGTCGGGTGGTGGCCCGCCGCTGTGTCGTCCCTGTCGGGCTCGGAGCTGACCGGCCTGGTGGCCGGCGCTCCCGGTGACGAGGGGCAGGCCGCGGTGCTCTGCCTCTTCGTGGCACTGTGCCTCTTCGCGGCGCTGTGCCTGCTGCTCACCGCCTACCCCCGCCTGCTCGGCCGTCGGGCGTCCTCCGGGGTCGGTGGTGTGGCCACCGGCTGGGCGCCGGCCACGGCCCGGGTCGGGGCGGTCCTGCTCGGCGGATGTGTGCTGGCGTTCGCCGCCGGCCTGGCCACCGCGACGCCGATCCCGGGTCCCGCGCAGGAGGAGAGCCCGGCCCGCGCGGTCGCCGCGCTGAGCCGGACGGGCGGACCAGGCGCGCGCGTCCTGGTGCTGCGCCGGTCCGGCCCGTCGGGGCCGGTCGCGTACAGCCTGGCCGCCCAGGGCGGGCCGAGGTTCCCCGCCGCCGCCCCACACCGGCCGCCCTCCGCTGCC